>NZ_JBALLY010000073.1:0-40452 GCF_036963045.1 Bacillus sp. JJ864
TTTCTAAAGAAGATAGGTGTGGGATAACTGCCCATAAAAGTCCGATTGGGCGGGCTTTCCATCAGTTGGGGATGAAGAAAACCCCCACTTACGGAAGTTTCACTTTATTGTTTGAGAGAGAAGTTAAAGCAATATCTAATAATAATTTTAATTTGAAAGTCAATGGGTTTTATTACATTTTATAACTAGATATGTTAAAATAATTGGGGCATTACTGAAGCTAGAAATTTTTAAGATATATGAAATAGAGTTTTTTGAAAATTAAGGAGTGGAAAAATGGCGCGCAATGTACCTTTATTGACGATTGTTGTTCCTTGCTATAATGAAGAAGCTACATTAGAAGAAACAACAAAAGAACTGACAAGGGTTATGGACGATTTAGTTGCAAATCACAAAATAAGTGATGAAAGTATCATTTTTTATGTAGATGATGGAAGCTCTGATAATACTTGGGACATAATTGAAGAAAAAACAGCAACAAATCCGTATGTTCAAGGATTAAAATTAAGTAGAAATTTTGGCCATCAAGGAGCATTAATCGCTGGTCTGGAATCGGCAAGAGAGTTTTCAGATTGTGTAGTTTCAATAGATGCTGATCTTCAAGATGATGTCAATGTTATCTATCAATTTATTGATAAATATCAAGAAGGTTATGAGATTGTATACGGAGTTCGAGATAAGAGAGATACTGACACTAAATTTAAAAGAAACACTGCTTTATGGTTTTACAGTTTAATGGGAAAAATGGGTGTTAAGTTAGTACCCAACCATGCAGATTATCGTTTAATGAGCAAAAGGGCATTAGATGAATTTATAAAATATCAAGAAGAAAACTTATTTATTCGTGGAATTGTTCCCCTATTAGGCTTTAAATCTACTAATGTTTATTATGACCGCAAAGAAAGATTCGCTGGTGAATCAAAGTACCCATTAAAGAAAATGATTGCCTTCGCTTTTGACGGACTTACTTCATTTAGCGTTGCACCAATAAGATTTGTTTCATATTTAGGATTTTTGATGGTACTTATCGGGATAGGAATTGCTCTTTATGCATTATTTGCAAAAGTTTTTTCATATACAACTAGTGGTTGGACTTCATTGATGTTATCCATTTGGATTGTTGGAGGAGTACAGTTGCTGGCAATTGGAATTATTGGTGAATATATAGGAAAAATCTTTAAAGAAACAAAAGGGCGTCCAAGATATACAATTGAAAAGAATAGTGTTCTTGAAAAACAAAAAGAATACGTATCAGAATTGATTAAAAAGTAAATAGAAAGTAAGGAAATCCATCCGCACTTAAGAGTATTTCGAGGTGGGTATTTGTAAAAAATGCTATTAGTCTAGTATTAGTTCTTCGTTGACTGTATAACTAAGGAGAATTCCGTAGCAAATCATTCTTACATAAGAAGTTGCAGGTTTCTACCAATATTTACGAAACGAAATAAACTCTTAGGATGGACAAACCTTTTAAATATTTACTAAGAATTATTTTAGGCAGTGTCTAATCAAAATCATCCCCATCTTACTGCTGGGTTATTGCCTAGTACGTGTCTGAAGATGGGGATGAATTTTTAGGATAGGTATTACATTGGCATGGCATTTAAAGCTAACTATCAAATGTTCTCGGCCTTAATTAAATGAATGAGAGGAAGACTTAAAAGAAATGAAAAAGTCAGTTAGGTTTAATGATCTCAGGATAAATACATTATCATTTGAAAAACTAAATATCTTTTTATTTTTTTATTCCTTTTTTATTATGTTGTTTTTTACACAGACATCTCCATTTTTTACGTTAAGTGAGTGGGTAGATTCTAATGCCTTTTTTACAGTTGGAAAAGGTATGGCTAATGGAGTAGTCCCTTACCAAGATATTTTTGAACAAAAGGGTCCTTTGTTATATGGTTTGCATGCATTAGCTTATTCGTTTTCTCATACTACTTTCGTTGGAGTATACATACTGGAAAGTCTTGCGATGTTTGCTAACGTTGTTTTAGCATTCAAGATTTCCCGCCTTTATTTGAATTGGATGCCTTCTGCACTTATATCTATTTTTTTCCCAGTATTAGTATTAAATCAAAATGCATTTCGTTTTGGGGATAGTGCTGAAGAGTTTTCAATTCCTTTCATAATGACACTTCTTTATATGATATTTAAATATTATAAGTATGGCTCTGACTCTCTATTTAAACGGGGAATTTTTCTTCTAAATGGGATTATGATTGCCTGCGTGTTTTGGATTAAATTTACCCTTGTCGGGGCTTGGATTGGATTCTACCTTGCAATTTTATTTATTTGTATAGGTGAAAAAAGATGGAAGGACTTAATGAACGCAATTGTTTTCACGTTTGCGGGGCTAGTTCTTGCAAGTATTCCATGGTTTATCTATTTTGGTATGAATCATGCAATTCAAGATTTGATAGATGTGTATTTAAAATTTAATCTTGGTACTTATTCATCACAAGTTGGTACAGTTGAAAAACTTGCCAATTTCGCCTTTACTTTTGGAGATGCATTTAATGGTAATTTCGAAAGTAAAGTGTTAATTATTGTTGGTTTAATTGATTTTATGTTTACATGGAAGTATTTTAAAGATAGAAGTCAAAAATGGATGCTATTAAGTACTGTCATTTTCTTAATAGTAGGGGTATATATTGGAGGAAGAGGCTATCCATACTACTTTCTTATTATAACTCCTTTAGGGCTATTTGGATTGATAGCAATCGCTCATTTTATTCAAAATGCTAACATCAAGTCGCAGATTACTCTTGGTAAAAGTAAATGGTTTGCCCTATCAATGATGGCAGTGGCAACAATTTTCTTTTGCTTCGGTTATAATTCAAACATGAAGTCTTCAAAGTTCTATCAGAAGGAACCTCTTGCACAAGAAAAATTTGCAGAAATTATGAATCAAGAACCGAATCCAACATTATTAAATTATGGTGAGTTAGATGGGGGATTTTATTTAGCGGCAGATATTGTACCGAATATCCGCTATTTTGAAAGACAAAACATTGATTATAATGAATATCCTGAAAATATGGATGAACAACATCGTTATATAAAAGAGAGAAAAGTTAAATTTGTTGTATTAAGAGTTGATCCAAAAATGAGCCCAAATCAGGTTACAGTTCCTTATCTTCGTGAAAATTATCGTTTAGTTGCTGAGCATACGCAATTTGTAGAAGGAGCAGAAAGAAAATACCTACTCTATAGGGATAAAAGTTTGTAAAATTTGTGGTTTACTGTGACAACTGAACAACAAAAAGATTTGCTCTACTCTTTAGTAAAGAAATTAAAGTGAAACAGAAGAAAATAGAGTATATGACTAAAAACCTCATCTATAGTTAAAGCGGATGAGGTTTTTTTCTATAGGTCACTGCGGCATGTACTGGTTTTCTTAAACCTTGTACCAAACTGCTTATATGTCGATTTTTAACGCCTCATAATAAAACTTTTTATTTAGTTTATAATAATACGTTCTGAAAGTATCATTTATATTGTAAAATGAAATTAAGATAAAAATGAATGGACAGGAGAGATCACGCTTCGATTATGCAAATAAAAAACCTGTTTCAAAGCAAAGGATTTCAGAGATTAGTCGTATTAGGATTACTTGTGCTCATCTTATATGGGATGAAAAGCATGTTTAATTTAATTTTGATTACATTTATTCTTACGTATTTAATGGATAGATTTCAAAAATTTATTTCTCGCAAGTTGGAACATTTTTTACCGATTAATAGGAAGATCATTATTGCATTTTTATATGTAGCATTGATTAGTGGAATCGTTATTACATTGTACAAATATGTACCAGTTTTACTGGTGCAAGTTACGCAACTTGTATATCAGTTCAATGTATTTGTACGAAATCCACCTGATAATGAGGTAATTAGATATCTAGTTTCTGCAATTGACCACGTGGAATTATCGAAGTATGTGAATCAAGGCGTTGATATTATTTATAATTCGCTAGCAAATGTTTGGAAAGTAAGTTTGCAAATTTTACTTTCCCTTATTTTAAGCTTATTTTTCTTACTAGAAAAGTCTAGAATTGTTATGTTTACAGCGAAGTTCAAAGAAAGTAAGCTAGCTGTTTTCTATAATGAAATTGAGTATTTTGGAAGAAAATTTGCTCGCTCATTCGGAAAAGTGATTGAGGCGCAATTTCTTATCGCGATTGTAAATTGTGTGTTATCAACTATTACACTTTGGATTTTAGGTTTCCCGCAGTTGCTTGGACTAGCTTTAATGATCTTCTTGCTTGGTCTTATTCCAGTCGCAGGTGTAATTATTTCGCTGTTTCCGCTTTGTATAATTGCTTATAATACCGGTGGTATGGTGTATATTTTATACGTTTTAATTATCGTGGCAGTCATTCATGCGATTGAAAGTTACTTCTTAAATCCAAAGTTTATGTCAGAAAAAACAAATTTACCTATATTTTATACATTTATGATTTTAATTTTCTCTGAACACTTTTTAGGTGTATGGGGATTGATTATAGGGATTCCAATTTTTATGTTTTTACTCGATGTGTTAGAAGTAATAAGTGACGAAAAAGAAGAAACAGTAAATAAGAAATAAAAAGCATCTATTTTGATGCTTTTTTATTTATAACTTATATTTTCGTATGCCATACTGTAAGAAAAGATAATGGGGTGAAGAAGTGGTTGTAAACGAAAAATATGAATTTGCAACATTTGCTGGAGGCTGTTTTTGGTGCATGGTGTCGCCATTTGAGGAAATGGATGGCGTTATAAAGATTGTATCTGGATATACAGGTGGACATAAGGAAAATCCAACATACAAAGAAGTTTGTTCAGAGACAACTGGGCATTATGAAGCGGTACAAATTACTTTTGATCCAGAGCGTATGCCGTATGAGCAATTACTTCACTTATATTGGCAACAAATTGACCCAACTGATGCTGGAGGCCAATTTCATGATCGTGGACAATCATATGAAACAGCCATTTTCTATCATAGTGAAGAGCAGCGTAAAGCCGCAGAAGTATCTAAACGTGAGCTAGAAGAAAGCGGACGTTTTTCGAAGCCGATTGTCACGAAAATTTTACCAGCTGCAACATTTTATTCTGCGGAAGAGTATCATCAAGGTTATCATGAGAAAAATTCGTTTCGCTACGCGCTATATCGCCAAGGATCAGGGCGCGATGCGTTTATCAAAAAATATTGGCCAAAGGATAATACTCATTTAAAGGAAAAGCTTACTGATATGCAATTTTATGTTACACAAGAAAATGGAACAGAACCACCTTTTCAAAATGAATATTGGGGCCATAAAGAAGAAGGTATTTATGTTGATATCATATCAGGAGAGCCTTTATTTAGTTCGTTAGATAAATTTGATAGTGGTTGTGGGTGGCCTAGTTTTACGAAACCGATGCTATCAGCAAGTATAAAAGAAAAAATGGATGTTAGTCATAATATGACGAGAACGGAAGTACGCAGTAAAGAAGCAGATTCTCATTTGGGACACGTATTTCCAGATGGACCAGGACCGAATGGTTTGCGTTATTGTATTAACTCTGCAGCATTGCGCTTTATCCCTAAAGAGGATTTAGAGAAAGAAGGATATGGGGATTTTCTCATCTTGTTTAGACGCTAAAAAGGATAACAGCCTGTTCCATTTATTTCATTTTTGGAACAGGCTGTTGTTATATTGGAACACATCCGGTACAATCAATGCTCCGAAAATCTCCAGTATCTTTTCGAATGTGAACATTTTATATGTCATTTTTCAACTTGTATTTATATAGGAATGGTAATCATATAGTTTTTTTTCTTATATATTGATGAATTACATAGATTCCATAGCTTTGAATAATGAAGAAGCTAGGAATGATAAAATATCGATACCTTGTCTGTATCTCTATTAAAAAATGAACAGATATATATCCGATAATAAGTAAGAGAAATAATGTATATTGAAGGTTTTTCGGTTTTGTGAAAAGAAGGGATAATAATCCAATCACACCAAATAACATAGTTGCCATATACACATATTTTTCATATTTCATGGATGTATCAATTAATTCTTTTTTATTTAATTGATTTAAGCTCCAGTAACCAGCGGAGTCAATATCCCCCCACATAGAGGAAAATTTATCTCCAAAGAGCGTGAATAGCTTTTCTTTATCTGCAATTCGTTCTTTAATGAGTTTTGTTTCTACTGCTTTTCGTTCTTCACCTATTTCTAGACCCAAGATTTGTTCAGCATCTGATCCTGAATATGATCCTGCTGTTTCGTGGTTAAGCCCTATGACAAATTTCCAAAGAGGGTCACGATTAGATAAAGGATATTTTGTAACTCCTGTAGCAATGAACAGAGAGCTTACAATATAATGGACAGCGTAAAAGACAACAAGAATACCAATGAGTTTCTTTGTTGTAGTGAACATTGTTTGTTTATCTTTTCCAAGAAATCCATGAAGGAATAGGTAAATGATAACTGCTAATAAAATGAGACTGCCTAGAGGGCGTATTATATCACCAAGCGCTAGTGTAATTCCGACAAAAATCCAAGTATATTTACTGTGGATCCCTTTTGTTACTAGTAAATAGAATCCTAAATAAAATAAAAATGTTGCAAGGTGTTCATTGGTTAAGACAGAACTCATCATAATGCTTGAAATATAAAAAGCATATAGTAATCCAGCTATGCGACCAGTCCACTCATTGAAAATTTTGCTTGTAATGCCATATACACATAGTGTAGTTCCTGTACAATAAAGGACATTTAACAACTTTAAAATGAATATATGGTTACCAAATAATTTGATGACGAAAGCTTGATACATCGTAAATCCTAGTTGATACACCCATGTTGTGTAGTATGGAGAACTCGAAAAACTAAAGTTGCCGTGAGCAGCTTGTACAGCACTCTCATACATTAATGCAAAGTCAGATTCAACTGGTGTTGGGATTTTTAGAATCCAAATAAATCGAGTGGCAAACGCACAAAGTGTTAATAAAATAATAAATGTAGTTTTTGAAAAGTATGTATTACAAAGATAAGTTAGTAGTATAAGCAAAATCATGGTGATAATTATAATGGGAGCACTAATAAGTGTTCGAATGAATAGAGTTTCTTTAACAGTTGAATAAGAATTCCAAATAGAAAAAGCAAAGATAAGTAAGCACAAAATTGTGAGGCACTTTGCTAACAATGAACTGAAACGATTCCATTGTATGGTTAACATGATTGGATACACCCCTTGTTGCATATAATGATTTATACAGGAATAAAGCGCACTATTTATCGCGCTTAAGAACTGGAAGTTTTACTTTATAAGAATACAATTTTTTTCAACAAGGTAAAATGTTTTTCAGAAAGAAAAAATAATAAAATATGCCCCTTGTTTAGACAAGAGGCATATTTTTATCCCGTTATTTGTGAACAGTAAGACCTTGATTGGTTCACCATCACTGCTAAGGGAAGTTTCACTTTATTGTTGAGCTGCTTTCTCTGCCCATTCTTCTACGTTCCATACTTTTGTAATCCAACCTTCATAAAAATCTGGTTCGTGACAAACAAGAACGATTGTACCTTTATATGCTTTCATAGCACGCTGTAATTCTTCTTTTGCTGTTACGTCGAGATGGTTTGTTGGCTCGTCAAATAATAGCCAGTTACTTTCTGTTGCCATTAATTTGCATAAACGAACTTTTGCTTGTTCACCACCACTTAATTGGCTCAGTGGACGAGAAATATGTTCATTTTTTAAGCCGCATTTCGCAAGCATTGCACGTACTTGATGCTGATCTAAGTGCGGGAACGCATTCCATACATTATCAATTGGCGTAATACTTTCAGCCTTAACTTCTTGTTCAAAATAAGCGGGCTCTAAGAAATCACCAAGACTAATTTTCCCGCTTAGCGGTTTAATTTTTCCAAGAATCGTTTTAAGTAATGTTGATTTTCCGACCCCGTTACATCCAACAATGGCAATTTTTTCACCGCGTTCAATTGTCATTGTTAACTTCGGTAATAGGGTGTGTGTGTAGCCGATTTCTACATCTTCTCCTTCAAAGACAAAACGACTGCTTGCACGGCATTCTTTAAAAGAAAACTCCGGTTTCATAGCAGTTTCTGGACGATCAATACGTTCCATACGATTGAGTTGTTTTTGACGGCTTTTTGCACGTCCAGTTGTTGAGTAACGCGCTTTATTTCGCGCAATAAAATCTTCTTGCTGTTTAATGAATTCTTGTTGTTTTTGATATGCTTGTAAATGTTGATTTTTGTTAATTTCTGCTAGTTCTAAGAACTTTTCATATGTTGCTGTATAACGTGACATTTTTGAAAATTCAAGATGAAAAATAACATTTACACATTTGTTCATAAACTCTGTATCATGGGAAATTAAAAGGAACGCATGAGGATATTCCTTTAAATAGTTTGTTAACCATTGAATATGTTCAACGTCTAAATAGTTCGTTGGCTCATCGAGTAATAGTACTTCAGGCTGCTCAAGTAATAGCTTCGCAAGCAATACTTTCGTACGTTGTCCACCACTTAACGCCGAAACATCACGATCTAGTCCAATTGCATCAATTCCAAGGCCGCGTGCCGCTTCTTCAATTTTAATATCTAATAAATAGAAGCCGCCTGCTTCAAGTGCATCTTGCACTCCTGCCATTTTTTCAAGTAGTTCTTCTAATTCTTCTGGCGATGCTGTTGCCATGTGTTCAGCAATTGTATTTAACTCTTTTTCTTTTTCAAATAAAGGTAAGAACGCATCCGTTAATACATCACGAATCGTTCGTCCAGGTGTTAAAATTGTGTGTTGATCTAAATATCCATAGTGTGTGCCTGGTGTCCATTCTACACGACCTTGATCATGAATCAGTTGCCCTGTAATAATATTCATAAATGTTGATTTACCAACACCATTTGCACCGACTAATCCGACATGTTCTCCTGCTAATAAACGCATTGATACATCTTTAAATAGTGTACGGTCACCAAAAGTATGACCTAGATTTTCAACTGTTAATAAGCTCATAGTGTCCTCCGCCCTGTTTGAAATATATAAATTCATTTTAATCTTTTAATATAAAAGTCGCTGCTACGCAGCATAAAAAATGACCTCATTCGCTTTCTCCCTTTGTTTTCATCCTTATGTTCAGATGCTCTTGCAAAAAGAAAGAGATTTTAGGTCGGTTTTTCAATTTATAATAGTATCTTGAATCATGATACTAAATTCTTAAATATAATGCTATCTTTTATCTTTGAATGATTGCGTATTTCTTATGGGAACTAACTGTAATTTTATGGGATTTTTTATTACAACAATGTGATTTTTATTACAACAATGTAATGTTCTTGTAAGCTAAATCGATAGTGGAGTTCTTTTATATATTATAAAATTTAGTCAGTAAGGTGGTACAAACACTGTAAAGATGAATAAACATAATGATAAAAAATACGAGAATGTGTGCTGTATACCAATATGATAAATAGTCATTAGTGTATTCGTCTTATCTTGTTTAGAGATTATAAAAAACCCCTTGTTTTTACGAAAAGACCCCTTGTATAAAGAGAAACTGTTCCCCTGGGACAGTTTCTCTTTTTTTTCTCCTGCTTATTCGAGATCAGTTGATGAAAGTTGTAATTGATCGTGCTATTTACCAGCAGTAAGCCCCCTACCTCAATATTGTGGACGGGGGGCTTACTGCTGGTATGAACTTATTTATCCCGCTATTCGTGGGCAGTAATACTCCCACCTCAAAATTCGGCGAAAGCATTGTCCGGCTCCAACGCTCTACGATTCTGAGCGAGCCGCTTCCATTTTTCTAAAGAAGTTAGGGGGGAGATAAACTGCCCGTAAAACCCCCACTGATTAAAGTTTCACTTTATTTAAAGTATCCTCTAACAATCCCTTTTAAGCGATTTGTATGGAATTTTCGTTTATCATTAGAGATGTTTTGCATTGCACGGAATAAAGCAGCGGCAATGGCACGTAAAAAGTAAGGGAATCCATAATGTAAGCGAATGACTCTTCCGAAACCGCCGGCATAGGAAATAGCTCTTTTTAATGATTGCTCATTAATAATCTCTTCTTTTACTGGATGATATACGAAAAGATCTTTCTTAAATAAACCTGTATATCCATTCTTCATACCACGAAGTACAAAGTCAGTTTCTTCACCAGCTCCGTAAATTGTTCCCGCTCCAACTCCTAAGTCTTCATCAAAAGTGCCTACATCTTGTACAAATTGTTTCGTGAAGAAGAGGGCAAAGGAAGGGCCCATGAATCCATATTTATTATTTAAAATAATATCTGTATTAGGAGCGTGTATTAAAGAGCCTGTCCCTTCTACATTTGTTGTATTGGTAGAAATAAAATGAATATTTTTATTTTGTTTAAACGTTTCTTGAATGTTTTCTAACACATTTGTTTCATAAATACAGTCGTCATCTGGAAAAGCGATAACATCACCATCAGCTACTTTTAAACCTGTGTTTCGCGCACGGGAGAGTCCTTTGATTGGTGTGTATATATAATTGATTGGGAATTTTTCTTTATAGTCATTAAATAAATTAGCGATTGGTGTATCGTTTTGGTCGACTACAATGAGTTCAAAGCCTTTATATGTTTGTTTTTCTAACGATTTTAGTAAATCTATAATATCATCACGTCTGCCGCAAGTCGCCATGATTAAAGAGAATTTCAATCGGAACAGCTCCTTTAAAGAAGTTTTATTCGCTTAAACATGCAAGATGGTGTTTTGTTACTTACATCATTTTTTCTTCAGTTTTCCTTTAATTTTATCTAAAAACGTAAACAATATCTCATCTTTTGTTATTAATAAAATTAAGGCATATACACATCCGCATGTGATGATGATAACCAAAACAGAAAGAATTTTTCCTGATATTGTTATATGGATGAGATATGATAACGGTACAAATGTAAGTGAATAGAAGAGATATTTTAGTTTCGACATATCGAATAATGTGTAATTTACTTTCAGTTTCTTTTTTATGTATATATATTCCAATACAATTAGCAAGCAGGTCGCAATAGTAGTTGTGAAAATTGCTGTTGTCGGTGTGAATACATGAAAAACGATAAGAGAGATATTTAAGATAAGGTTTACAAAACCACCAATGAATAAAAAACGTACCAAAATGCTTTCTTTCTTTTTTACGTAAATAATTTGATTCGATAAGATGGATTCGATCCCTATTGAAATCATGTATAATGCAAAAGCAACTAATGTATCACCAGCGTTAGCAAATTCATTTCCTCCATAAATAATAACAGCCACATGAGCGATAAGCATTAAGCCAATAGCAGCTGGAAATAGTGCAATAAAGTACACTTTTGAGATTTTATTTAATAGTGCTTCATACTCTTTTTCGTCTGCATTTCCTGATAAATAAGAGAGTCGTGGAACTGTAACTTGAATTACACTTAACATAAGTGTATTAATAATCGTCATAATTTGAAAAGCCATGACGTAGTAAGCAAGTTCGGATTTACCAGCATACTCGCCTAATAATAGTCGGTCTAATTGTGTATACAGGATACTTGCATTTGAAAAGATAACAACTAAAACTAACGGTTTTAAATGTGGAACAATGGTTATGTTGGAAAAATCAAACTTAACTTGACGTTTTACATATATAAAACTGATAAAATGGTTTAAAAATGTTGATAAAACTAATAAACCTGCAAATTGTTTGTAATCATTTGCACCATGAACGAAAATGAATAAAAGGACAACATAAATGAGACGAACAATAACTGTTTTTTTTGCAATGAAATCATAATTTTCATGTGCTTCATTGTACCATTCTACATAAAATAAACTCGAAATAAAGTTGAATCCAAAAATAAGGAGGACAGGAAACACATCTTTATTTCCATAGCCAATGTAACTAAAAAGTAAAAATGCAATTAAAGCAAGAATACTAGTTGTAAAGTTAATAACGTATAAACTTGTAAACAATTGTGAAGTTTTTTTCTTATCGTTTTTCACTAAGCTAATTTCACGTAAGCCATATTGATACACACCAAATGTAGCAAAAACAAAGAAGTAATTAAAAATTGTTTCGCTAAAGTTAACTGTTCCCATTGAATGCGAACCAAGCATTCGATATGCATACGGGCCTACGAGAAGCGGAAGGATAATATTAAAGGTGTTGAGCAATAATTTATAGAAAATATTTGAAACAATTGATTTTTGCATAATTTCACCTTTCACTGATAGTTCTTGAAATAAAATGCCTTTGTGAGTTTTATTGAAAGTCTAATTCGCATTTTTAATCCTAAAATTTTGACTGTCATAATCTGCACTCGTTTTCTGCCTTTGTTGTAAGTAATTTAATTATAAGTAATTACGGATATAAGTTTACCGCAGATAAACTTTGTAAAGCAACAGTAGATTCTTTTCTTACTTGCAGTCAAAGTAGCATACAATGTATGAAAATAGCCTTAGTATTTCTTCATAAATATAAAAAACTTGGCGAATACATTCGCCAAGTAGAGGGTGTAGAATTATACATTCCACGGTTTTTGAATAGTTAGTACTTCTGCCATTTCCTTACTTTTTAATCGGTTCATTTTTCGTTTTTCTGCACGTTCTCCGCCTGTGTTATATAACCAGAGCTCTTCCTCTGTTTCAGCGATCACACCTGGTACAGAGGCTGGTTTTCCATCTTTTAATGCGACGAAAGTGATGAAGCAAGTAGCAGCAATGCGGCGTTGCCCGCCTAATAAATCCTCTGCAACAATTTTTACGAATACTTCCATAGAAGATCTTCCTGTATAACAAACGAATGCTTCATAGCAAACAGAATCGGTTTGATGAATTGGTGTTAAGAAATCAACAGAATCGATAGAAGCAGTTACACAATGCTCACGGCTATGGCGCGCAGCAGCGATAGATGCGATGCTATCAATTTCTGCTAATAATTTTCCGCCAAATAATGTTTGATGGTTGTTTAAGTCATTGGGAAAAACACGTGTTGTTTTTATCGCTCTTGACTCTCTCATAAATTTCTTTTCCATATTATCTACTCCTGTTTTGTTTGTTCTAATGATATTCATCAGAACTTAATTTATTTCGTCCATCATTCATTATAAATAGTGGATGAAAGTTTCTCTGTATATAGATTGTAGTGTAAAAGAGATTTCGCTTACATTGCAAGGAGAATATATGATGTTACTAACTTTGTCATAGAAATAGGGTACCGGTATTCTCTTTATTCGTGATAAAATCGTTTTGTTACAAATATGAAGTTAAGCGTATAGATACCTATTAACAAGAGAAAAAAGAGGTGCGATAGAATAAAGTTATGGGCAAGGTACAGATAGGTTTTTCAGCTTTTTTTAACAAGGTAGTAGTTGGACTTATGTTCCTCTTTTTTGCATATTCCTTTTGGTATTCTTTTGGAGAGGTAAAAACTGTTTTTGGCGTAAACTCTTCTAGTTTAGCGATTGTATTAGGTGTTTGTATCATTTTACTTTTGCTGACTACCTCTATTTTACAATATCGATTTACGAATAAACAATTTATTATTTTTCTTATTTCGGGTACTGTGTTACTCCGGTTTCTATCCATTGTGTTAATAAAAGTTCCAATCGAAAGTGACATGAATGTGATGTATGAAGCTGCTAAGCAAGTTGCACAAGGAAATACTATTTTTAGCAGTCTAGAAGCTGTAGTTCAATCTCCTTTTATTATGTACGAGTCCTTTTTTATTCGTTTTTTTGGAGATGCAACGTTTGTCTTAAAGGTATGTAATACTTTATATTGCGGGGCTACCGCTTATTTTATTTATCAGCTTGCTTCAAAGTTGTTTCATGAAGAATGTGGCCGAATTGCAGCGATATTATACGCTTTGTATATTCCTAATATCATGCTTTGTTCTACGTTAACGAATGAACATTTGGCAACATGTTTATTTTATTTTGCCTGTTACTTACTTATACATAAAGGCTTAAGTCATTCGTATATGTGGGGAATCGCCGCAGCTTTATTTGCTTTCAGTAATATGATTCACCCATTAGGTTTATTTTTGATTACCGTTCTTGTTCTGTATCTTGTATTGGTAGAAGTTTTACAAAGTCCAGATAGAAAAGGAATGTTGATTAGACTAGTGGGTGTATGTGTTATATTTTATGGTGTTCATTATGCAGTAAGTTATGCATTGGGAACATCAGGTAACTCGCGATACACCTTTACAAACGATCGATATATTCAATCTGTCTTAGTAGGAAAAAATAAAAAAACAACAGAACAAGAGAAAAAAGAATATAATATGGATTTTATAAACAAAAAGTTGAAGGAAATAGAGAAGGATCGTTTTTATTCTGTTCAAATGAGTTTAGGAAAGCTAGAGAAACAAGAAATGAAAAACACCTTTATAAAAGGTGGATATTTTATATACATGATGATTACGATATTTGCAGCAATTTCTATGTTACATCTTCTAGTTCAAAAACAGGAAAATAGAAATTATATGCTGTTTCTACTCATTATTGCGGGCTATTTATGTACAAGGTTTATGAATATGCATATTGTATATGAGGGTGTATTAGTTCCAAGTTTATTGATATTACAAAGCTATGGGATATATGTGATAAATCAGTATTGCCAAAAACTATTTTTTAAAAAGTAAAACTCCTAAGAGCGTGGATGTGTTTCTTCCTCACTCATAGGAGTTTTGTTTTATCGATTTAATTCTGACATTAAACTATCAGCTGTTCGGGACATGTTTGTAGAAGCCTCTTCGATTGATTTTATAACATGTGTAATGAATTCAAGTTCACTTTCAATTTTTTGAGTTTGTTCTTTTGAACTAGACATATCTTTCACAATTTCTTCAAAGTAACTATCAGTTTCATTCATGCTATTTGTTCCGTCAGAGACAAGATTATTAATTTGTTCAACAGAAGATGAAACATGCGTAATTTGTTCATTTGTTTTTTCAACAAGCTTCGTTACGTTTGAAATAGACTCTTTTGTTTGCTCTGATAACTTGCGAATTTCCCCTGCTACAACTGCAAATCCTTTCCCAAATTCACCAGCACGTGCAGATTCAATTGCTGCATTTAAGGCAAGTAAGTTTGTTTGATCAGCAATCGATTTTACAATATCGATAATTTCATTAATTTTTTTTGAAATGACGAGTAGTTCCTGTGTATCTTGAATAATGGTTTGCATGCTGCCCTTTATGCTTTCCATGCGCTGATTTTGAATATGAAGCTGTTGTTTTCCTTGATTTGCTTTTTGCTCCGATTGTATGGCTAGTGATGTACCTTTTTTTGCAATGTCGATCATGTTTTCTGATTGCTCCGTTAACTGGTGAATGGAGGTGTTTGTTTTCTCTGATACAACAGCAAGCTCTTGGGCAATTTGGTTGATTGTCATTTGGGCAATTTCTTTTTCTTGTTCATGTTCTTTACGAATTGCCTCATATTCTTGTTCGTATGCCGTTAACACAAGCTCCTGCTCAAGCGTAAAGAGCTTGTTTAGTACATGTACAGCGCAAGCAAAATCTTCAATTTTTGTGAATTTCTCTTTAAAAATTTTAATGATAGAACGGAATAATTCTTGATATGCAGATGTATACCATTTTCTATGTAAACCAATTTTTACATGTCTTCGTGCAATTTGAACGCGACGTTGAATAAATTCCTCGTCAATATCACCGCTAAATAATTGTTCAATATGTTTTTTTAATGTTATTTGTAGTTTTTGAACGGAACTATATTTTTCAATGATATGTATGAGGTGTGGTTGTTTTGTAATATTTTCGTAAAATTTCTTTGTAATCCAATCCAATTGTTCATAAATAAAAGGTTGTAGCACTTTTACAACCTGTAAATCTTCTTTTGTTACGTGTAACATGTTCATTTGTACGGCTAAATCGGAATCTTTAGGTACAAGAAATGTTACGGTCTTATCTTTACTTTGTTCTTTTATACTTCTTTCTTTCGTTTGATTACTTTCCCTTTTAAAAAGCCTTAGCATAATCGATCCCCCTGTATATATGTCTTTCTCTCCTTGTAAAAAACCCCTCGTTAAAGCGTTTCCAATATTGCCACCTTGTTTATTATATCTATTTTTTTACATTTTCTCTATATTGTTATATGAAATTAAGAAGATTTATACAATAAAAAAAGAGAATTCATAGAAGAATTCTCGTAACTACTCAGCTATACCTTTTAGAAATTTAGAAAAGGGTATGATTCTAGTGAAGATGTGTCTCTCTATTATTTATAAATTCATTTTTTGGCATATAAACTGCTGTCATGCAAACAGGGCAGGGGCCTGCACGTATTGTCTACTTTTGTTTTCAAACCTTTCACGTGGCAGGAAAAGGCCCTGACCGCTCCTATGCATCGCCAGTCCCTCTCGCCCATTTAAAAAAATGCTTTTCTGTCGGTTTTTCCTAAAGTAACTGAGTAGTTACGAATTCTCTTTTATAAAATAGATCAATGACCTTTATTCATTTTTACATGTGTTTTAAAAAAGACTGGGAAATGTACATTATAGATAAAAGTTACGACACGTATAACAAATGTTACGAGTAAACAAATGTAGAAAGCTAATACGTGTGATCCCATCTCATAAGTAATAAGGAAGCTAATTGCGCCTAGGATGGAGGCAATTGCATAAATTTCTTTACGAAAGACATATGGGATATCTTGCGCGCACATATCACGTAAAATTCCACCGCCAATGCCTGTAATGACTCCCATAGAAACAACTAAGAAAGAACCATCCATATGATGAGTAATGGCCGCATTTGCACCGATGGCAGTAAATACGCCTAAACCGACAGCGTCTGAGAGCATAATAACAACTTGTAATTTATGAATTCGTTCAAAAAACATACAAGTAAATAATGCTGCTAAAATACTAATGAAAAAGTAAATTGGTTGAACAAATGCAACTGGAGGCAAGTTTCCAATCATAACATCCCGAATTATTCCGCCGCCAAGTGCTGTTGCTACAGACAAACAAAGGACACCAAATAAATCGAGTTCTTTTTTTAAACCTACTAATGTACCAGAAATAGCAGCTGCGATAATGCCGAGAAACGTAAATACATCAATTAAAAACATCGCTCCAATCCCTTCCTTCTAAAGATGTTCCAAGGAAAGAATATACACTAAAGTTATCAAAATAACAATTACTGTTTCGCTACATGTAAAAAAAGTGAAAGAATAAGGAAAGAAAGCGTTTGAAAATGCTATATAAATATTTTTGGATGGTACAGACCCTGCTTCATATAGCAGCAATTTTTTTATTTATAAGTAGATAGTAATTACTCAGCTATACCTTTTAGAAATTTAGAAAAAGGTATGATTCTAGTGAAGATGTGTCTCTCTATTACTTATAAATTCATTTTTTGGCATATAAAATGCTGTCATGCAAACACAACAGGGGCCTGCACGTATTGTCTACTTTTGTTTTCAAACCTTGCACGTGGCAGGAAAAGGCCCTGATCGCTCCTATGCATCGCCAGTCCCTCTCGCCCATTTAAAAAAATGCTTTTCTGTCGGTTTTTCCTAAAGTAACTGAGTAGTTACAGTAGATAAATAAAAAGTGAAAATGACGTACCAAAAGATTTTATGATTCAATTAAAATACCATCTAGTCAATTGAAAACTTATGCTATAATAAGTATTTGGAACGACGCAACAATATTTATAGGGGGTAAAGATGTTAAATCACAATAGTTTAAGTTATAAATTTGAACAATTTCTATTGATTTTTATTATATTACAACCAATTATAGATTTACTTACATCGTTTTGTATTTTAGAGCTTAAAATCGATGCAACGGTTGGAGTGATAACACGTTTATTTGTTATGGCTCTTGGTGGCATTTATATTCTTACGCAAGCTCGTGTGAAAGAAAATCGAAAATACATTATATATTTACTTGGATTAGGAATTGTCCTTGGATTAGGATTTTTAAATAATAAAATGATTAAACATCCGATGCTACAAATGGAGGATCTTAAGTTTATAGCAAAGGCGCTATATCCATTCGTGATGATAAGTTGCTATATTCTCGTATTCAAGTCATTAAAGATGAAAGAAACAATGCATACAAAGATGAGAAATTATATAGCATATGCAGCTTTAATTATAAATATAACGATGGTTGCCGCTATCGCAACTGGAACAGATTATAATAGTTATGACTATTTTAAAGAAGGTTCTCGCGGCTGGTTTTATGCAGGAAATGAACTTGGATCCATTTTAGCGATTATATGTCCAGTTGTTATTTTGTATTCTATTGAGAAAACAACAAGCTTAGCAAAAAGTTATTTTTGGATTCCGTCTCTTTTAATCATATTTTCATTATTTGCGATTGGAACGAAAGTAGGAGCCGGAGCTATTGTTTGTACATTTGCTATTGCTATTTTTATGTGCTTTATACAAGCATTTTTACAACGGAAAGAACGTAATAAAAAGCCATATTTGTTAAATGGTTTAATTGCAACAGTTATATTTGCAGGAGTAGCAGGATATTTTCCGTTCTCGCCAATATATAAAAATACAGGGATTCATCATCAAGTATTTGAAAAAGTACAAGAGGAAAAAAAGCAACACCAACAAGATCATGTTAAACAAGAGGATACTGTAAAAGAGAAAGAAGAAGAGAAAAAGGCTGAGACACAAGCCCTCATTTTCAGTGGCCGTGAATTATTTATGCAAACGTATGAAGATTTTTATAAACAAGCACCTATGTCTCAGAAATTACTTGGTATGGGGTATGGTGGTAACCTTAAAGATGCCTCAGAACTAAAAATAATTGAGAGAGATTTCCATGATTGGTTTTATACTTTTGGAATTATCGGTTTCATTTTTCTTATGATTCCGTTTATGTATTATGGTTTGAGAATCCTAATGGTGTTAATAACAAGGTTCCGTGAAGTATTTACGGTCAAGTACGCATTGTTAGCTGCTGGTCTTGGGTTAGCATTAGGAATTGCTTTTACAGCAGGTCATGTGTTAACGGCACCAGGAGTAAGTATTTACTTTGTCGTATTATTAGCATATTTAATCGTTGATTTAGAAATAGAATAATGGAAAAATAAAAGCTAGCATGATGTTAGCTTTTATTTTTTGCCATATATAAATCCAAATTTAAAACCCCTTTTCTTTTTAGGTAGGCGAGAGCGTCTGGCCATGCGTAGAAGCGGTCAGGGCCTTTTTCTGCCACATGCGATGTTCAAACAAAGAGAGAAAGACAGTAGCAGAATCTTTTTGTCTGCATAGCCGCAATCTATATGTCAAAAAGTAAAAATGGATTTATATAGTAAAAATGAGAAAATATATTTAATGGAGGAAAAAAGATGAAAGTGCTACATATGAATGCTGGAGCAGAAACAGGCGGCGGAAAAACGCATATTATTTCACTTTTGTCGCAATTCCCAAAGGATGTAGTAGAATTAGCGGTATTTGAAGAAGGAGCGATAGCAAGCGAGGCGAGAGCATTAGGGATAAAAGTACACGTTTTTTCACAATCATCTCGTTATGATATATCTATTCTTTCAAAAATACGTTCTTTTATTAATAAAGAAGGTTTTGATATTGTTCATACACACGGGGCAAGAGCTAACTTTTATCTTTCTTTATTAAGAAGAAAGATAAATGCCAAATGGGTTACAACTGTTCACAGTGATCCAACGCTGGATTTTATGAAGCGTGGTTTAAAAGGTTGGATTTTTACAAAGTTAAATTTACGTTCGTTTCAGAAAGTTGATTTATTTTTTGCTATTACAGAACGTTTTAAGATGAATACGGTAACACTAGGTGTACCAGAAGAGAAAATTTGTACAGTTTATAACGGAATTGAATATGATCGTACGCCAGCAAAGCCTTATAATTTAAAAGAGAATTTTGATATACAAGAAGATGTATTTACAGCGATTCAAGTAGCCCGTTTACATCCTGTTAAAGGGCATGAAATATTATTTGAAGCGTTGCAAAACACAACAATTCCTAAAATTAAAGTGCTGTTACTTGGTGATGGACCGATTGAGAATGAGTTAAAAGAAACAGTGAAACAAAAAGGATTAGAAGATAAAGTTCTATTTTTAGGACATCGTGAAGATGCAAAGAATTTATATGCCGCAGCGCATATAAATTTATTAACATCGTATAGTGAAAGTTTCCCCCTTGTTTTATTAGAAGGGGCGAATCAACGTTTAACCTCCATTGCTACAGATGTTGGTGATATGTCACAACTTATTGTTGATGGCGCATATGGCTGGATTATTCCAATTGGTGATGCGACGGCGCTTACTCGTGCGTTAGAAGAGGCATATGAAAAGTGGAAAAATGGTGAATTAGTAGAGATGGGTGAGCGTTTGTATACCCATGCGTCTTCTCATTTTTCGTTACGGAATTTATATGAAAATACGTATGAAGCGTATGAGAAGGTTTTGTCTGGCAGTAACGAGTATGTAAAAGTAAGATGTTAGAATAATTAGTAGTGGAAAAAGATATTTGAAATAGAGAGGATTGTAAATATGGCAGTGCAAACAGTTGATATTTTAGGCGTGCCCTTCTCAACGATGACAATGGAAGAAACAGTTCGTTATGTAATGCAGCAGCTGGAAAAGAAACAAGAGAATACGTTTCAAGTTGTAACAGCCAATCCTGAAATTGTGATGTGTGCCAAAAAGGATGCTGCGTTTCATCAAACGCTTCTTCAGGTAGATCTTATTACACCAGACGGGATTGGTGTTGTAAAGGCAAGCGGTATGCTAGGAACACCGTTAAAAGAACGTGTGGCAGGTTTTGATTTAATGTGTAATTTGTTTGAAACATTATCACAAGAAAAGAAAGCTGTATCTGTCTTTTTACTTGGAGCAAAGCCGCACGTTATCGAAAGAGCTGCTCAAACTTTAACAGAAAGATATTCAGCTGTATCTATTGTTGGAACACAAGATGGATATTTTAAACAAGAGAAAGAAGAAGAAATTATCAAACGTATTCAAGAAGTGAAGCCGGACATCTTACTGGTTGCACTTGGATTTCCGAGACAGGAAAACTTTATTCAAAATAATAAACATCGTTTACATACAAAAGTAGCTGTTGGTGTTGGTGGTAGCTTTGATGTTTGGGCTGGAGAAGTAAAACGTGCTCCGAGATGGATTCAAGCTATTCATTTAGAGTGGTTTTACCGTTTGTGCAGTAATCCAACGCGCTGGCGTCGTCAACTTGTATTAGTTGAATTTTTAAAAGAGGTTGTTCGGTCGAAAAAGTAGCGAAATATCGCTGCTTTTTCTTTTTTAAACAGCTATTTGTAGGAGCGCCTTTTTACAGGGGCATTCGGCTATTCATTCTATGTATGAGGCGTTTTTTTGTGGAAATGATAAGAATCATATGAGCAATGATTATGTTTACATATAAATTGTTTTACTTATATGATATACATATGTAAAATATGATGTAAAGACACCTGTATTGAGGAGGGCCTGTAGTGGGAAAAATTAAAGAAATCTCAAATCGAAAGCTTCTCGGAATTGCTGGGCTTGGTTGGCTATTTGATGCAATGGATGTTGGGATTCTTTCATTTATTATTGCTGCTTTGCAAAAAGAATGGCAGCTTAGTGCACAACAGATGGGCTGGATCGGTAGTATTAACTCCATCGGAATGGCAGTTGGAGCGCTCATATTTGGGATATTAGCAGATAAAATCGGCCGAAAATCTGTTTTTATTATTACATTATTATTATTTTCTGTTGGAAGCGGGTTAAGTGCTTTATCAACAACATTAACTGTATTTCTTATCTTCCGTTTTTGTATTGGAATGGGTCTTGGAGGAGAGTTGCCTGTTGCATCAACACTTGTATCTGAAAGTGTTGCGGCGCATGAACGTGGTAAAATCGTCGTTTTATTAGAAAGCTTTTGGGCTGGTGGTTGGTTAATTGCTGCTCTCATCTCATATTTTATTATTCCAACATACGGTTGGCAAACAGCGATGGTTTTAAGTGCAATTCCAGCTTTTTATGCATTATATTTACGATGGAGTTTACCTGATTCACCGCAATTTCAAAAAGTAGAACAAAAGCAATCTGTATTTACAAACATAAAGGCCGTTTGGTCAGGAGAGTACAGACGAGCGACGATTATGCTTTGGATTTTATGGTTTTGTGTTGTGTTTTCCTATTATGGAATGTTTCTTTGGCTTCCAAGTGTATTAGTGCTAAAAGGATTTAGTTTAATTAAAAGTTTTCAATATGTGTTGATTATGACATTTGCACAGCTTCCCGGTTATTTTACAGCCGCTTGGTTTATTGAACGTCTTGGCCGGAAGTTTGTGTTAATCACATACTTATTTGGAACGGCATGTAGTGCATATTTCTTTGGAGCGGCAGATTCAGTGATCACGCTAATGATTGCAGGTATGTTGCTTTCATTCTTTAATTTAGGAGCTTGGGGAGCATTATATGCGTATACACCAGAGCAGTATCCAACCGTTATTCGTGGTACAGGAGCTGGGATGGCAGCAGCATTTGGACGCATCGGGGGTATTTTAGGACCGTTATTAGTTGGTTATCTTGTAGCCACGCATGCTTCGCTCTCTTATATTTTTACAATCTTTTGTACGGCCATTATAATTGGTGTTCTTGCTGTCCTTGTGCTTGGTCAGGAAACAAAACAACGAGAATTAGTATAATGAAAAAGGAAGCTGTGTATAGCTTCCTTTTTCATTGTTTTCTGACAAAAGTATGATATATTTGATAGAAAAATGGCTTGTAAAAAGGGATTATTTCTAAAAAAGCGAATGTATACAACGAGGCGTATGGACAAAAGGATTAGGTGGTTGGGCAGACATGAAAATTTTAATTGTAAATGAAAGAGAAGAAAACAGGGGTCAATTAATAGATTTTTTCACAGAACATGTAAATAATTTGGAATGCTTTGAAGCAAAAACGGGAATGGAATCACTGCAACTAGCGAAAAAGCATACGCCAGATTTTATTTTTCTAGATATATATTTACCAGACGGAACAGGATTTGAAGTCGCAGGATTGCTGCGCCAATTAACATTAAGCACAAAATTTATATTCACAGGGAATGATATAAAAGACGCTATTATATCATTTCGTTTCAGTGCTTTCTATTATTTGTTGCAACCATTTGAGCAGGAAGATTTGCAATTTTTACTGCATAGTATTGAGCAAGAAAAAATAAAACAAATAAAGAATCGATTGCAAAAGCTTCCAATCGAGAGTCATGAAGGAATTACATATATTCTTCCAGATGATATTGTATACATAAGCAAGAATAAAGAAAATAAAACCGTTTCTATTTATACAAATAATAATCAATATATTTCCACATATACATTACAAGAATTAGAAGGTAAACTAGCGGCATATGATTTTTTGCGTGTGCATAAAAGTTATCTTATTAATGTTATTTATGTGAGAGAATTAAAGCCTTATTATAATGGGACGTATAATTTATATTTAGAAAAGTATGATAATCAGTCAATTCCTGTTAGCCGAAATTATGTAAAACGACTCCGAAATAAAATTGAGTTGTAGCAGTTCGTGGAAGAATTTGGACATGATACATTAGGAAACACTCATCATAAGGAATGTTGTTTCTAGCTATTCTGAAAATTTAGTACAATTCCCTCTAAGATATAACATTAGGAGGGGATTATGTTTGAAAGTATGGAAATCTATTTTACTTTGGGGTGTGATTGCGGCTTTAGGAGCAGCGGGTTTTGCTGTGCTAGCGTTATCTCGCGGTGAAACAATTAACGCGGTTTGGTTACTTGTTGCTGCTGTTTCTGTCTATGCCGTTGCGTATCGGTTTTATAGTAAATTTATTGCTAGAAAAGTGTTTGAATTGGATGATAATCGAAAAACACCAGCAGAGCTTCTAAATGATGGAAAAGATTATGTTCCGACCAATAAATGGGTTTTATTCGGACACCATTTTGCTGCAATTGCTGGAGCTGGTCCGTTAGTTGGTCCTATTTTAGCTGCACAGATGGGATATTTACCAGGAACACTTTGGATTATTGTTGGCGTTGTGTTAGCCGGAGCTGTTCAAGACTTCGTGATTCTGTTTGCATCTATGCGTCGCAACGGAAAATCACTTGGTGAAATGATTAAAGCAGAGATTGGTCCTATAACAGGTTTTATTGCAATGATTGGTATTTTGGGCATTATGATTATTTTATTAGCGGTATTAGCTCTTGTTGTGGTAAAAGCACTTGTAGGAAGTCCATGGGGAATGTTTACAATTGCAGCAACCATTCCAATTGCTATTTTAATGGGTGTATATATGCGTTACATTCGCCCAGGTCATGTTGGAGAAGGTTCAGTTATCGGTATTATTTTACTTCTTTTATCAATTGTAGCAGGTCAATATGTAGCGGAAAATCCAGTGCTTGCGACTTTGTTTACATTTAAAGGTGAAACAATTGCTATTATGCTAGTCATTTATGGATTTATCGCTTCTGCATTGCCTGTTTGGTTATTACTTGCACCGCGTGATTATTTAAGTACGTTTTTAAAGATTGGAACAATTGTTGGTTTAGCGATCGGCATCATAATTGTTGCGCCAAATTTACAAATGCCGGCAGTTTCAAAATTTATTGATGGAACGGGTCCGGTATTTGCAGGGAATTTATTCCCATTTTTATTTATTACAATTGCTTGCGGAGCTGTATCTGGTTTCCATGCGCTTGTTTCTTCTGGTACAACTCCAAAAATGATAGAGCGAGAAGGACATGCACAGCCGATTGGTTACGGTGCTATGCTGATGGAATCATTCGTCGCAGCAATGGCAATGATTGCAGCTTGTGTACTAACACCAGGTACATACTTTGCAATAAATAGTCCGCCAGCAGTTATTGGAACGGATGTAACACAGGCAGCACAAGTAATTAGTTCTTGGGGTTTTACTGTGACGCCAAATGAGTTGAAGGAACTGGCTGTAAACGTCGGAGAACAAACGATATTATCTCGTACAGGCGGGGCACCATCGTTCGCAATTGGGATGGCTCAGATTTTCTCTCAAGTAATTGGCGGAAAAGCATTAATGGCATTTTGGTATCACTTCGCCATTTTATTTGAAGCTCTCTTTATCTTAACAACGATTGATGCAGGAACGCGTGTTGGTCGGTTTATGATTCAAGATATTTTAGGGCACGTTTATAAACCATTTGCAAAAACAGATTCAATACTTTCTAATATTATTGCAACAACACTTTGTGTACTAGGATGGGGATATTTCTTATACCAAGGGGTAATTGATCCGCTTGGCGGTATTAATACATTATGGCCGCTCTTTGGAATTGCAAATCAAATGTTAGCTGGGATTGCATTATTACTTGGAACGACTGTGTTGTTTAAAATGGGAAAAAAGGCATACGTCTGGGTGACGCTCGTTCCGACAACGTGGTTACTGATTGTTACGATGACAGCGGGCTATCAAAAGTTATTTCATGAAAATCCGAAGATTGGATTCCTTTCTCATGCAAAAGTGTTCCAAAGTGCACTAGATAAAGGGAAGCTATTAGCACCAGCGAAAAACGTAGCACAGATGAAACAAATTATTCTTAATGATTATATTGATGCAGCGCTTTGTGGAATTTTTATGCTTGTTGTAATCGCGGTATTGATATCGTCTATTAGAATATGGATACAAGTATTGAATAATAAAGCAACGCCTTTAAAAGAAGCAGCGTATGTTCCGCGTGATGAAAGTGAGGCACAACATTATGCTTAAAACGGTAATTAGCATATGGAAATATCGAAAACAATTTATTAGTTTGCTTGTTGGTGTACCAAGTTATGAAAAGTATGTTGCGCATATGAAACAACACCATCCAAATGAGCAAGTATTATCTCGAAAGCAATTTTTTGCTGAAGCGCAAGAAGCAAGATTTAATGCAAAGGGCGGTAAAGTTTCGAGATGTTGTTAGCGAGGTTATAGTGAAAAAAGGGCGGGATTTCGCTCTTTTTTTGTTTAAAAGTTTCACGTGAAACATCTAGAAAAAATGTTTGGGAGTTATAGGGATATAATATACAATAATAAGTAGGAAAGGGACGATTTTTTTTGTAAAGGTTAGGTTGTAGAAAGGCCAGGTATATGTTTATGCTAGACGATCTATTTATTAATACAACTATTATTCTTTCCTTTATTTTTGTTGGAGGTCAACTTTTTAAAAATATTTCATTGAAAGAGCCATTATCATTTGAAGTGAAATGTTTTGTTGGTATTGCAACGGGTGCTTTAGGTTCCCTGCTTATAAAGTTTGGTGTTCAAATTGAGGATGTAATGTTAGATTTACGATATCTTGCGGTTATATTAGCTGCTATTATTGGTGGGCCTATTGCAAGTTTACTATCCGCTAGCATTCTCTTAATTGCACGTTTGTTGTTTACAGATTATTCAATGGTTCCATCTGTATATGTTCTTGTACTAACGGGTATAGGATGTGCTCTTATTTCAACATTGCGCATTCCGAGGTTGAAAAAATGGGTATGGTTACATGTTTATTGCTTAACAATTTCATCGATTGCGATTTATTTTGTTTTCCAAGATGTTTTTGTATTAAACCTATACTTACTTATTGGCATCACGATAGGATATATTACTTTCTTAAGCGCATATTATGTTTTGCAATCAAACGAGTTGTTTCATGTAATGAAACAGCAAGCAACGATAGATGCATTAACAGGGCTCGGGAATGTTCGTAAGTTTGATACAGAATTGAATAGACATATTGAAGATAAGAAAAGCGATGACAGATCGCTCTGTTTATTGTTAGTAGATATTGATCATTTCAAGCATGTGAATGATAAGCATGGACATCCTGCCGGTGATGAAGTTTTACAGCAAGTAGGAACAATTTTGAAGAATAGTTCTCCATTTCCACATTTAGTGTTCCGAAAAGGTGGGGAAGAATTTGCTTTATTGTTACCAAATTCAACATTACAGTTCGCTGTAGATATAGGGGAAAAAATTCGGACAGATGTAGAGAAGCATGTGTTTCGATTGCAAAATAATAGTTGTATACATATCACGATTTCAGTAGGTACTTCCATTTATAAAGATTCACCACAAGAGTTTATTCAACTTGCAGATGATGCATTGTATTCTTCTAAACGAAATGGTAGAAATCGTGTCTCATAAAAAATAAAGTCGTCACTAATGACGACTTTATTTTTTATACAAGTTCTTTTCTAGCACCAAATTTACGATATGCACCGTGATGTGTTGGTCCTACATATTCATTTAATTTGAATGAATGAAGAATGGCAGCTGTAATAAATTCTTTTGCTACTTGAACTGCTTCTTTTACAGATTTTCCTTTTGCTAGTTCTGCAGTAATTGCAGCAGCGTATGTACAACCTGCGCCATGTGTATATGTTGTTTCAATTTTTTCAGATTCTAAAATATCAAAGGTTTCCCCATCGTATAATAAATCAATTGCTTTTTCAGTTCCTAGTTTGCTGCCGCCTTTAATCAGTACATACTTTGCTCCTAAAGCATGGATTTTTTCAGCAGCTTGCTTCATATCTTCAAGCGAGTTAATTTTAACACCGCTCAGTTGATACGCTTCAAATAAGTTTGGTGTTACAATTAGAGCTTTTGGAACGAGTTTGTCACGCAGGCAGTCATTTGTTTCTGGATGAAGCGCTTCATCTGCGCCTTTGCATACCATAACTGGGTCTATTACTACGTTTTTGAGATTATGCTTCTCAATTGTTTCAGCAACAAGCTCGATAATTTCAACAGAGCCCAGCATACCTGTTTTTAATGCATCAACACCAACGCCTTCAATGGCTGTTTCTAATTGTGGTTTTAATGTAGACGCTGGAATTGGGAACACGTTATGTGCCCAACCGTTATGCGGGTCCATCGTTACGATTGTTGTCAGAGCTGTCATACCGTATACACCAAGCTCTTGGAATGTTTTTAAGTCTGCTTGCATACCAGCGCCGCCGCTTGTATCAGATCCAGCAATTGTAAGTGCTTTATTTAATGACATTGTAAAAGCCCCCTCGGGTGATAGAATGAAAAATACATTTTTAATTATTATATCAATGTTATGAGGAAGTACAAAGCGAAAAAGTTACTCGTATGTTTTAGAAGTGGCTGAATTTGGTACAATCAGAAATGAAAATATTGTATGTGGGGGACACCTTATGTTTCAAGGAAATCGTACAAGTGAATTAGTTATATTGAAAGAAATTGCAGAAACGTTGAATACATCTAATAATACTTATCATGTTTTGCAAGCAGGATAGAAAAGGAAAGCGATTTGGTGGAGAGTGGCGTCAATAACATAATTAGAGGTATCGCCAGTATCTTGGCCCCCACGCTAAGAGTTTTTCAGCCACTTCAACCATGTTTTAAATTATGTTGTATACAATTATGACTGATTCTAATGAGTTAGAAACCATATTGAAAGAGTTAAAAAGTACAGTTGATTTACAACAAAAACAAATACAGAATCAAAGTGAGCAAATAGTAAAACTAACTAATTTATTAGAAACTCAACAAAATTTAGTAACTTATTCTAGAGAATTAGAAAAACAACAGGTTAGTGATCAAAATAAAGTAGTTATAACTGTTATGCGTGAATTTCAAGAAATGAAACATATGATTGCAGCTAGTAATATAAAAAAGGCAAAGAATATTTATGATGCTTTGCCTTTTTTACTAATCAGTATTTTATTAAAGTGAATATGCGAAATGATAAACAGTTACTAGAGGATTGGCAGGAATATAATTTTTTCTTCCTGGTTCGTTGTAATAATAGAGCTCCACAATATCATAAGAATGGATGAATGGTTTCCCAACTTTAGCATGTTTCCAACCAGGAGCTGGTGGTAAGGAAGCAGTTCCCTCAAATTGACCGTTTTCTCCTACAACACATTTAATTTCCATTGCAAATGGTTTAATTGCATCAAAAAAGATATAGAATGTTGTTCCAGCAGGAGCTTTGTTTCCTTCCGAATCGTAAGCTATTCCTTTAAAAGTAGTAAGGCCAACTCTTCCAGCACTATATACTCGATATTTATAACCTTCACCATAGTTAATATATTCAGCTTTGTTGTTCGCTAAAATACCTGTGATTTCAACTTTTCCTACACGTGCGTCATTTTCTTTTGGTTCTTTTGGTTCTTTTGGTTCTTTTGGTTCTTCTGGTTCTTCTGGTTTTTTGGGTTCTTCTGGTTTTTTAGGTTCTTCTGGTTCTTTGGGTTCTTCTGGTTTTTTGGGTTCTTCTGGTTTTTTGGGTTCTTCTGGTTTTTTAGGTTCTTCTAAGCTGCTAGGGTCGAAATTCCAATCCCCTGTAGGTGGTGCATAGGAATTGAAAGAGTTTATACAATTCTGCCACTCTGGAGTATTTTTTATTGCTTCTATTTCTGCAGTTGTAAGTTTAACCCATTTGCCAGTTGTCCGAACCTTTTTGGCTGATAATTCCATCTTATTATCGAATTTACTCTGTTCTACCAATATGTAGTTTCCATCAGCATCCTTATAATGACTTAAATTACTTGACAATCGATCTACAAAGCCATGTTTATCAACGAGATGACTATTATATTGAGTAGCTGTTAAACGTTTAAAGTCCAGTTTTGCATAACTTGCTGAGGTTGAATAGCGTAGCTTATCATTTACTCGGAAGAGAATTTCATCATCAAACCTTTGTATATTTCTTCCTGCCACAAAATCCTCTAGGTAATTAGAGGTAAATTCATCTCCCCGTAGCTCCTCATTGGACTGTATTAATCTCATAGGGTTTTCAAAGTCAGTTCCATCCCATTTTGATCCAGTTAAGTAAAAAGGAGTAACTTGATTTGTTTTTAAGTTAACAATATATATAGTTGGAGCATGAGAATAATGGGCATATGCATAAGTGAACACATATGCATAATCTTCATTACTTAACCACTCTAAGGGATAAAACTTCATGTTTTGTAACCCCGTTGCAGCGTAATAACCTGTCATATTTTTATACGATTCAAGCAGAATATCTTCTCCAGTTTTTTTGTTCTTCATCATAACGTTAAAGTCTGTAGCGTTTAATTTATCTACTTTAAAGTCATAATTATCCGCTACATACGTACCTGTTTTAACCGATGCTTCCTGTGATGTTTTTTCAGCTATCTTTCCTACACCTGCATCATTTTCTTCTGTAGCAGCAGATGCATTTTTGGGTATGCTAAATCCAATTAAAATTAATGAAAATAGCAATACTGTCATTAAGATTTTTTTCATAATTCACCTTATTTCTCCATTATTGGTTAATATTAATTCGACTAAAGAATTATATGTTAATAGATTGATATAGTGAATATACTTTTAAATATTATTATGAAATATGCATAATTGCATAACATAAGTAGAAGAAAATAAGTGTGCAGCATTGATATATTTAATGAATTCTGAAGTTTATGCCGCGAAAATCCCTTGAGTTTGAAGGGATAGAGGCTCGTAGTCAATGGAACCGTGGAATAAAAAGTGAGGACAGACTTAAAAGTATGTCTAAACAAAAAAAACCTTTACTTATTTTTTAGTAAAGGTTTTTTTTGTTAATTATTTAAAGCTTTTTGTTTCGTCATATTCATAATCGATATTAGCTGTAACATTTTTCATTGTAGATCCTACTGGCGACAATACATGATATTTAAGGTTCCATACTTGTGCAACTTCTAGATTATCTTGTAATAAAATTTTAAAATTACCTACTACTGTATGCCATACTTGATTTTGATTAGACATTATTTTATGAGTAACATTACCTTAACTTGGTGATTGATTACCTTTTGTTGTAATACGCTTAACAATGGCACCTTTAGGTATTGAAGTATCTTGTGTTAAATCTGCAGTGATAACTGATGAATCTCTGCCTTGTAAGTCTATAGGACCATTACCAACAACAGCTGTACTATTAAATTTAACTTCTTTACTACCTGTTTTTATACGATCGCTTACACGTGATGGAGAAAAATACATAGTTTTAGTATATGCTGGGTCACGAGTCACTTTTATATAGTAATAATAAGTTACAAGATATTGGTCAAAAAGAAAATTATAGTGATCTTTATTGGCTTGCTGATTTAGAGAAAAGTGTAGAAGTTGAAAATAAAAAGGAATAGAGTTAGTTATATTTAAGGTTTCGTTGGCAAAAAGCCAGTTTTTGTATTTGTGATAAGTGTGTTTATGTTAATGCTGAACAAGAAAACCTCCCACTAATGGAAGGTTTTCTTGATTTTATCATCTTTATCTTTATACTAATCCCTCTTGTTTATTCTCATCATGATTAGGAAGTGGAAATAGATTACCTATCATTGCAGCCCCAATCATTGGTAACAATAAATTAATTGGGAAGAACATAAGTAATAATAATGTAATTGCGAGCGGTTTTCGTACCGCATAGCTTGAAATGGCTGTAGTGACAATGGCTACACAAGCAACTGGATCTAATGGGATGACAGTAGCCACAGCATATCCAATACTTGCGCCAGCAAATACAATTGGGAAAATATGTCCGCCACGCCAACCTGTACTTAAACAAACTGCCGTTACACATAACTTTAAAACTCCTGAAAGAATCAGCATCCAAAATGATAATTCTGTCCACTCATGGACTAAGTCTTTTAATTGATGTTCTCCTGAAAACATTGTATAGGGCAGTAAAGTTCCTGCAATTCCTAAAAGAATGCCGCCTATAACTCCTAACGTTACTTTATATTCTTGAAAAGGATGAACGATTTTTTCCAGTATATGTTCTACCTTGAAATAAAAATAGCCTACACCAGCTCCTATACAAATTAGAGGTAAGAAGGCAAGACATTCATGGAGTGAGAAAGACCCTTTCCCAAAATCAACAATAAAAGATCCTCGATTATCAAACTTACTAAGCAATAAATAAACAGAAAAACCAGCAAAAGTAGTAGCAAGATATACAATGGTTTTTTTTGCCCTGGAAATCTCGTCAATTGGTTTATTCTCATTTTCACTTGGAGCTAAATAACCGAATAATGGTGCATTAAAAATAACACTTAAAGTAGCACCAATTCCAATTTCAGTTAATCCCTTCATGCCTTTTAAAGCAAAATGGAAACGATCTCCAACCCATGTGCAAAGTCCACCGATAATTCCAACAAGTGCTGCTTCCGGCCCTAAACTTGCACCAAATATTAAAACAATAATAGCCGTTAATGTAGATTTATGTACAAAACTATACTCAATTCTACCTGTTTTCTTATATTCACCCATTACCTCTGGCATTAAACGCGGGCATGTACCAAAGTACTTTTGCGATAGTCCAACAAGAATACCACCAATTGTTGTTACAAAAATTGTGTAATACGGTGGTAATGAAAATTCTTTCGGTAAATATCCCCAAATAAACTGAATTCCAGCATTTGTGGTAACTAAAAATAACCAGACTGTAGCACCAACTATAGCACCTAGAAACATACCATACATGATAAGTAAAGAATGCATGCCTCTTCTAATCGTCATTTTTTATGCCTCCTTTATGTTATATGGTGTCATGACAAATTTAGAGATTCTGATACGAGAATAATTATGCTTATATATGTTATGACTGCTCTTTTTTACATTTTTTATAAAAAACTTACTGAAGAGTAATTTATATAAAAGATGGAGAATTACCTATAGTGTTTAATATTAAATGGTTTATATGAATTTTATTTGAAATTCATATAAAAAATGTGTAGGAGCGCAGCAATATAGCTATTAAGTTAAGTTTTTAATCCCCATAAAGAAAAAATATCACTTTATAATAAGTGATGTGGAAACATTTGTATAAGTAGCGTTGTGAAAAATATCATTTTCATGGTTACCATAATGAATGAAATATATAAATACAAATTGAAAAAATGACATAAAAACCAATTTTTTAGGGGAGGAAACGAGAGTAACTGGCGATGCATAGAGGCGGTCAGTTCCTTTTCCTGCCACGTGCAAAGTTTAAAACAAAGATAGACAGCAAGTAGCGGCCATGTTTTGTTCTGCATAGCAGTGACTTAGATGTTAAAAAGTCAACTTGGATTTATATATAACTCTTTCATTTTACATAGTAAGTAATGTTTTTTAAATGTATTTTTTATTTTAAAATAGAACATTTCCTGTATTTTTTCAAATTCAAATCCTTATTTCATTCTATTCATATAATAAATTCGTGTGTATATGCTATTTGTGTATCTGGAAAGTGGTAGGTGATAAAACCTCATTTCACGGTTTAGAGAGAAGTAAAAAAGATAAGCGGAGCAGGTTTTCTATCAGTGAGGGATGAGGCATCCCCCCACTGATGGAGGTTTCATTTATTATTGCCGAATAATCCCTAGAAAAGATCCTTCCAACACTTTTTTCCCATTTTGATTAAAGCATTCTGCCTTTGAAACAGCGACGATTCGATCATCTTGTTTTTCATGATGAATCAGTGTGACTTCACATCGAACTGTATCTCCGGTAAAGACTGGGCGTAAGAAAGTAAGTTCTACATCTCTTGCGATAAAATTTAAATCGCCGCCAATTTTCGTAGGTAATGTTGCAACGAGTAATCCTTGTACCATTACGCGTCCATGTTCATCTGGAACAACATGATGTTCACCGGCATCACCGGAAATTTTACTAAATAGCTCTACATCTTCCCTTGTAAATGATTTTTCAAAAGTTAACATTTCCCCGACCTTCATGTATGTATCGCCTCCTATTGGTTTATGAATGAGTTGTCATTCACACTTTAAATTTTACAGAATATTCTTTATTCAGTAAAGACCGGTAGTGGAAATGATGGGGAATAATAAAATATTTTAAGAACATTCAGAAAATATATTGACATGAGGAAATAATTTCTATAGAATCATCGGTAATTGCATATGTCTTATCAAGAATAGGTGGAGGGAACGGGCCCTATGAAACCTTGGCAACAGCCGTAAATCGGAATTGTGCTAAATCCTGCAGGTATTTCCTGAAAGATAAGAAAGGCTACATGGCGAGCGTTTGTCTAAACTGCTTCTTTCTTATTTAGGAAAGAAGCAGTTTTTTATTTTTTATAAAAGAAAGGAGATTGAGAAATGGGAGATTCATGGGGGAAAGGAACGATTTGTGTGCAAGGTGGCTATACGCCGAAAAATGGTGAGCCGCGTGTTTTGCCACTTTATCAAAGCACGACGTATAAATACGATACTTCTGATGATTTAGCAGCCCTCTTTAATTTGGAGGCAGAAGGATATATTTATACGCGTATTGGAAACCCGACGCTGGCGGCTTTTGAGCAAAAGCTCACAGAGTTAGAAGGCGGCGTTGGTGCGGTTGCAACGGCATCAGGGCAAGCTGCAATTATGCTAGCGATATTAAATATTTGTGGCAGTGGTGATCACTTGCTCTGCTCATCAACCGTATACGGCGGTACATTTAATTTATTTGCAGTTAGTCTTAAGAAGCTTGGGATTGAGGTCACGTTCTTTCATCCAAACTTATCTGCTGATGAAATTGTTGCCCTCGCAAATGAGAAAACAAAGCTTGTGTATGCGGAATCGCTTGGGAATCCAGCGATGAATGTACTGAATTTTAAAGAGTTTTCTGATGCGGCAAAAGAGCTTGGAGTACCGTTTATTGTGGATAATACATTAGCGACGCCGTATTTATGTCATGCATTTGAACATGGTGCAAACATTGTTGTTCATTCTACAACGAAATATATCGATGGTCATGCAAGTTCACTAGGCGGCATTGTAATTGATGGAGGGAATTTCGATTGGAGTAAATTTCCTGAATTTGTTGAACCAGATCCAAGCTATCATGGTGTAAGTTATGTGGAAAAGTTCGGGCAAGCGGCATACATTGTGAAAGCACGTGTACAGTTATTAAGGGACTATGGAAACTGTATGAGTCCATTCAATGCGTACGTAAGCAATATTGGCTTAGAAACGCTGCATCTTCGTATGGAGCGTCATAGCCAAAATGCATTAGCTGTTGCACAGTGGTTATCCGAGCATGAACGCGTTGAGTGGGTCAATTATCCTGGACTTCAAAATAATGAAAATTATGCATTGGCACAAAAATATTTACCGAAAGGTGCGAGTGGTGTTTTAACATTTGGCGTAAAAGGAGGTCTTGAATCTGCTAAACAGTTTATTGAAAATGTGAAGCTTGCCGCATTGGTGACGCATGTTGCAGATGCAAGAACTTGTGTCATTCATCCTGCAAGCACAACACATCGTCAGCTTACAGAAGAACAACAGCGTTTGGCAGGTGTAACGCCTGATTTAATTCGGTTATCGGTTGGTATTGAAGATGAGGCGGATATTATTGCTGATTTAGGGGCAGCACTTTCTGGAGGAAAACAGTATGCCGATCATCGTTGCTAAAGATTTACCAGCTCGTAAAGTATTGCAAAATGAAAATATTTTTGTGATGACGAAAGAACGAGCAGAAACACAAGATATTCGTGCTTTGAAGATTGCTATTTTAAATTTAATGCCAACAAAACAAGAAACAGAAACGCAGTTGCTTCGTTTAATTGGAAATACACCGCTTCAACTCGATGTCCATTTACTTCATATGGAATCTCATACAGCAAAAAATGTAACGCAGGAGCATTTAACAAGCTTTTATAAAACATTTCGTGATATTGAAGGAGAAAAATTTGACGGGCTCATCATTACTGGTGCTCCGGTTGAAACACTTCCTTTCGAAGAGGTAGATTATTGGGAAGAACTGAAGCGAATTATGGAGTATTCGAATACACATGTTACATCAACGCTTCATATTTGCTGGGGGGCGCAAGCAGGATTGTATTATCATTACGGCGTTCCGAAATATCCGCTAGAGCAAAAGATGTTTGGTGTGTTTGAGCATGAAGTGCAGCAGGAGCATGTGAAATTATTACGCGGTTTTGATGAAAGCTTTTTTGCACCGCATTCTCGTCATACAGAAGTACGGGGATCTGATATTCAAAGCGTACAGGAGCTCGATGTGCTAGCGACATCTGAAGAAGCCGGTGTTCATCTCGTTATGAGTAAAGATGGAAAGCATATTTTCGTTCTTGGTCATAGTGAATACAGCTGTGAGACGTTAAAGCAAGAATATGAGCGCGATCAGCAAAGAGGATTGGATATTGCTATTCCGAAAAACTATTTTAAACATGACAATCCTTTGGAAAATTCAGTAGTAAAGTGGCGTAGTCACGGAAATTTACTATTCTCGAATTGGTTGAATTACTATGTGTATCAGGAAACTCCTTATATGTTGTAAAGGAAGTTGCGTATAACACGTGGTAGCGTTTTCTTTGCAAAGAACGGCCTTTATTATTCGGAATGTTCTAAAAATATTGTTTTTTGTAGTTGTACCTTATATAATGGCACCTAAATACAATTTTTAGAGGGGTGGACAGTACTATGAACGAAATTCAAGTTGGCCTATTAGGTCTCGGAACTGTAGGAAGCGGTGTGGTGCGCATTATTGAAGATCATCAAGATCGTTTAGCACACCAAATCGGTTGTCCTGTCAAAGTAGCAAAAGTATTAGTACAAAACTTAGAAAAAGAACGTGAGGTCCAAGTAACCCCTGCATTATTAACGAAAAATCCAGATGAAATTATAGATAATCCAGATGTTGATGTTGTAATTGAAGTGATGGGCGGTATAGAAGACGCAAAAGCATATATTTTACAATCACTTCAAAACGGTAAGCAAGTAGTTACAGCGAATAAAGATTTAATGGCACTTCACGGTGCAGAGCTTCTTACTGTAGCAAAAGAAAATCAAGCGGATTTATTTTATGAAGCGAGTGTAGCAGGTGGTATTCCGATTCTACGAAGCATTGTAGAAGGTCTTTCTTCTGATCGGATTACGAAAATGATGGGTATTGTGAACGGAACAACGAATTTTATTTTGACAAAAATGTCTGACGAAGGGAGAGCGTATGACGACGTGTTAAATGAAGCGCAGCAGCTTGGATTTGCAGAAGCAGACCCAACATCAGATGTTGAAGGGTTAGATGCGGCACGAAAGATGACAATCTTAGCAACACTTGGATTTTCTACAAATGTAGAACTTCATGATGTGAATGTAAAAGGAATTACATCTATTACAGAGGAGGACATTGCGTATAGTAAGAGTCTAGGCTATACAATTAAGTTAATTGGCGTAGCGAAGCGTGATGGTGAAAAATTAGAGGTAACAGTAGAACCAACATTGTTACCAAATACACACCCGCTTGCAGCTGTTCAAAACGAATATAATGCAGTATATGTATATGGCGAAGCGGTAGGAGAAACAATGTTTTACGGACCAGGTGCGGGAAGTTTGCCAACAGCAACAGCTGTTGTATCTGATTTAGTGGCGGTTATGAAAAATGTACGCCTTGGTGTAACAGGAAATAGCGCAGTAACGCCGCAATATGAGAAAGTATTAAAAGCAGAAGAAGAAATTTATGTGAAGAAGTTTTTACGCCTTCACGTGAAGGATGAAGTAGGTGTGTTTGCGAAAATTACATCGCTATTCTCTGAACGCGGCGTAAGCTTTGAAAAGATTATTCAAATGCCATTACAAAAGAAAGGAGCAGCAGAAATCGTTATTGTTACACACCGCGCATCTCTTGCAGATTATACATACATTCTCGAAACACTAGAGACGTATGAAGAAGTAGATTGTGTGAAAGCAAACTACCGTATTGAAGGAGATGCTCGCTAATGTGGAACGGATTACTTGCTGCTTATAAAGAATACTTACCGATTACTGAGCAAACACCATCGCTTTCACTATCAGAAGGAAATACACCGCTTATTTTATTAGAAAATCTTTCTGAAAAATGGGGTGTTTCTGTTTATGCGAAAGTAGAAGGTGCAAATCCGACGGGTTCTTTTAAAGACCGCGGGATGGTTATGGCTGTAGCAAAGGCAAAGGAAGCTGGCAGCAAAACGGTTATTTGCGCTTCAACAGGAAATACATCTGCGTCGGCAGCTGCTTATGCAGCGCGCGCAGGTTTATCTTGTATTGTTATGATTCCAAATAGAAAAATCGCCTATGGCAAGTTAGCGCAGGCAGTCATGTACGGAGCTGAAATTATTAGTATTGATGGAAACTTTGACCATGCCCTGCAAATGGTACGAAAGCTTAGCGATTCATCACCGATTACGCTTGTAAATTCAGTGAATCCATATCGCATTGAAGGCCAAAAAACGGCCGCATTTGAAGTTTGTGATGCACTTGGAAAAGCGCCTGATATTTTAGCCATTCCGGTTGGAAATGCGGGGAATATTACAGCGTATTGGAAAGGCTTTAAGGAGTATAACGAAAAGCGCGGCACAGGTTTACCAGAGATGCGCGGCTTTGAAGCAGAAGGATCGGCGGCGATTGTGCGCGGATATAAAATTGAGGAACCGGAAACAGTTGCGACTGCAATACGTATCGGGAACCCCGCAAGCTGGGATAAAGCCGTCGCTGCTGCTCATGATTCAAATGGAAAAATCGATGAGGTAACAGATGCAGAACTTCTTCAGGCATATGAATGGCTTGCTAAGTATGAAGGGATTTTTGCGGAGCCTGCTTCTTGTGCATCGCTTGCCGGGATTTACAAGCAAGTACAAACAGGAGAAATAGCAAAAGGAAGCAGCATCGTCGCTGTTTTAACAGGAAACGGTTTAAAGGACCCCGATATTGCGATTGATACGAAAAAAATTCAACCGCTTGTGTTGCCAAATGATGAAAAGGTTGTGTTTGAACATATTCAAGGAGCTGTCCTTCGATGAAGGCGGCTCCTATGTTTACAATTCGTGTGCCGGCTAGTACAGCAAATCTTGGGCCAGGTTTTGATTCAATTGGTCTTGCAGTAAGCAAATATTTAACGGTAGATGTATTTTCACATTCTAGCTGGGAGTGCACAGCGAAAACAACAATTCTTCAAGGGATTCCAAAAGGTGAGAATAATTTACTCATTCAGACGGCGCGTAGGGTAGCTGCCCGTTATAATAAGGAGCTTCCCTATTGTCATCTTCATCTAGACAGTGATATTCCATTAGCGCGCGGACTTGGAAGCAGTGCTTCGGCAATTATTGCGGGAATTGAACTTGCTAATCAGCTTTGCGAATTACATCTATCTAGAAGAGAGAAGCTGTTGATCGCAACGGAAATGGAAGGACATATTGATAATGTTGGAGCAGCCTTATATGGCGGACTTATGATAGGAACATATGATGGAAAAGATATTTCATTTTTGTCACAGCCTATGTATGATATAGAACTTGTAGCGGTTATTCCTTCCTATGAACTAAAAACAGTTCATTCGAGAGATGTGCTTCCGAGTACGTTACCGTATATGGATGGTATTCGCGGCAGCGGTGTTGCCAATGTACTTGTCGCAGCTTTATGTAAAGAGGACTGGGTGCTTGCTGGAGAAATGATGAAACAGGATGTGTTTCATGAACCGTACCGGAAAGAGCTCGTACCGGAATTACAAAAGCTTCAAGAATTAGACCATGAACATTTATATGGTGTTTCTTTAAGCGGTGCTGGCCCAACAGTGCTTTGTTATGTGAAAAAAGGAAGTGCTGAAGAAGTAAAGATATGGCTGCAATCGCTTTTCGGCCATTGCGTGGTAGAAACGCTTCAAGTTGTAAACGAAGGGGTTCATATTATATCTGAACAACAAAAGCCCATTGAAAGTATATAACTTTCAATGGGCTTCTTGCGTACGACAACTTTGTAATACTTTTGTGCCAACTTGAATAAATGCTTGAATGAGCCAGCCTGTTGTAAAAGAGAGAATAATGGTGCCGAAATAAATAGGACCATCTAGTATGAAACTAGCAGTTAGAAATAAACAAGCTAGAGAAATTTCTGTTCTTTGAAAGGACCACTTTGTTTTTTCCGAGATTGTTAACACAAATGCTTCTTGCGGCGCAGTCCCAAGCTGTGATGAAACATAGATACCAATACCTGCGCCGACAGATACATTTCCGAATATGAGTGTTATATAATTTGGAAGAGCTCGAATGCCATCCATTATAATTGTAACTGAGCCAATCAGATCAACAAAAACAGAGATTAGCACCATCGTTACAATTGTACCAATTGTAATGCGCTTTCGATTCATAAACAGTACGATAAGAGTAAAAATCAAATTAACAATAAACATCCAAGAGCCGATGCTTAAACCAAAGTTTTGATATAAAGCAATGAAAAGGGAATCATATGGGCTAAGGCCAAATGAAGTAATGGTCGTCATCATATTGATTCCGAGAGAAAGTAAAAGTAATCCACCTATGAAAAAGATATGCTCTAATTTTAAGGTCATAATAAAATATCAATCCTTTCATATTTATATCTACAAGTTAAAAAACGACATAAAGTGAAACTTTAATCAGTGGGAGGTTTTCTTTATCCCCACTGATTATTAGTTGAACCAATCGGGCTTTTAC
>NZ_JBALLY010000074.1:0-3631 GCF_036963045.1 Bacillus sp. JJ864
CAATAAGGGATGTTTTGTTATTAATTTGGATTTTTATTTTATCACTAGATTTTTGACTATGCACAGTAGTTTTGTTTGTATTTTGTTGTGTTGAATTATTATCAAATAGCTCAATTAAAGTTTGTATATTAGGGACTTGAACTATTTTCAATACATCTGTTTTTATATGATATCTGGTATTAGTAACAAAAATTATAACTGGAAATACTTTTTTATTAGATCTTTGCCATTCAAAACCTTTCCATATTCCTGAATAATAAAAAGCTTCATATCGACTGATTTTCTCGTCCATAACTTTTTCATTATAAACTGTTCGTTGAACTTCCACGAAAAAAGCTGACTTTTTCCACACACAAAATAAATCTGGTTCAATAACCCCTTTTTCCGCAAATTTAGGTTCTACAATCAAATTTGTTGGCCTATCATATTTTTTCATTTCAACATAAACGTCAGCAATAGCTAAAAAGTGTAGGATTTTTTGACTATTTTCTTTTATTTTTAAATCCGATGGAATGTATACATAAGGCTTATAATTTCTTAATGCTTTAATATAACCTCGATCCGACAACCTTTTAAGTACCAAATTACAATTACTGATAGGATTTTTCAAATCCATAAAATGTAAAGAAATAATTTGATCTCTTGTTAAAACACGAAACCGATATAAATCATCAATAATGCATTTATCACGTTTGTTCATTCTTATCAATCCTCCAATTGTCCAAATACAGTATCACTTTTTGAAGTTTCAATTGATTCATTATCAATTGTTTTTTCTGACTCTACCCGACAATATGGATTTAATATTTTTTTTGCTCTTTCTTCAGTTAAATAAGGTGATTGTATGGTTTCTAATGAATCAAAATTTAAAATCATACGTCCTTTAGCGTTTTTTGGGATTTTTTCCGCACCCTGACAATCCATAACATTTGCATTTGTGGCATTTTTACATCTAAAACCCATTGTTACATTTAAATTATTTTTTATTTTTCCATCAAGCACCTTTGAATCAGGACGTTGCATAGACAAAAGTAAAAATATACCGTTTGTCCTTCCGATTGAACTAATTTCTTCAATAATACTTAAGATTTCCTTTTCACTTTGGAGTAAAGGGTATTCATCAATACATAGGAGAATATAAGGAAGTTTTTTAGGAAGTTGGGCAATATGCGTACATTCATACTTATTCAAAAGTTCGCCCCTTTTTTGCATTTCTTTTTTTAGCTTCATGAGTATTGGATATAGGGAACTAGCTGTATATGTGGTACTTCTTACATGCTGGATCTTTTGAAAAAGATGAAATTCAGACTTCTTTAAATCACAAAGATAGAGGTGTAATTGATCTGGTGTTTTATGTTGAATAAGAGTTGTTAAAATGGCACGTATTTGTGTACTTTTCCCACTTCCGGTTGTTCCTGCAACCAGCAAGTGAGGATGTTCTGTCATGTCATAAATAACACATTGATTATATTTGTTAATTCCGCATACAATGGGTAATTTTTCTTTTTTAAATGGAAAAGAATCATAATCATATACAACATTCTTTATTTCATTAGGAAAAATACGTATCACAAATTTAACAAGCCCTGTCTCTAATTCAGCGCGATCACTTAAATATTGTTTGAATACATATTCTTTCTTTTTTACTTCGTCTGGATTTAAACCACGAGGAATCGTAAAAACAATTTCCGCATAATCCATTAACCTTACACTTCGAATTTCAGGGTAGATATACATTTTTGTATCAGTAAATTTGTTTTTCTGAACCAAAAATAATTGCGCTGAACGAAACGCCTTATTTGTTCTTTCAGTTAAGATCCTAATTAGCTCCCTTTCTTCTTGCTCTTCTTTAAATGTTTCCCACACTTTTTTCAATTTAGCAATCATAAAAAACCTCTCCTTTAAATAATAAATTTAAATTCGATTTTTTTGATTTACTATGTATAAAAAAATCGAAAGTTGGGCATTGGGGCTTTCTTCGGTCTTCCGACCTCACCGCCCCAACAATATCTTTATAAATTCCTCAATTTATTACGTTTGGACAGGTAAAACATAGGTAATAATACTTAGGTAAGAACCTATGTTACAAACTAAGTAAAATTTAATTCATTAGATGATAATAACCTATGCAATACTTGAGTAATTATTGCTTATACAAATAAGAAAAAGGAGAAAAACGATGGCTCTTTTAGTTGTTCTAATTTGTACAATATGCTTTTATGCTTTAGCTAACCTAACAACTAAAAATACAGCATATGATCCAGCTTCTTCTATCAACAGAAAAAAATGTGCGAATAAATTAGAAAGAAAAGTATATGATAATTTAAGAAACTTAGGAGTATATCCATGTGTTCAAGAAAAATTAGGCAAGTACACTTTAGATTTTTCCTTATATCACCCAAATGGAAAGAAGTTGTGCATCGAAGTGGATGGATATATTTTCCACAATACACCAGAGTCTAAAAAGAAAGATGCTATTAGAGATTCCTTTTTAAGAAAAAAGGGATGGGAAATCATGAGGTTAGGTGAACGCGAACTTCAAAAAGATTTTTACAGAACCATGAGAAAAGTTGAAACAAAACTGTATGATATGGATTTATTGCCACCTGAACATCCAAGTGTACAGCTAAAAATCAAAGAGGAACTAAACACCAATCATTAAAACCTTCAAAACAGTCCATATAAAGGTTTTGTCACCTTTCGAATATATATTCATTAAAGCCCTTGTAAAACGTATTACAAGCGAATTTCAAAGGCCGTTTTTTTACAAATTTCATTTCGCCTTTTTAGTTGCTATTCAGAAAAACATGTAATAGAATGTAAGTATGCGAATTTGTTAAAGGCTTAATTTTAATGACTGTCATTAAAATTAATCCCCATGAAAAGCCCACAATATATATTGTGGGCTTTTTCTATTACATATAAATAACTCTTAATAAACCGAACATCAAAAACCAGAAATTAACAGATACAACTAGAGCATCCTTAATTCCTATATATTTCATTCTCTTATTCTAACCTTCAATCCATCAATAGAAGTACCAGAACCTAATGATGTTGCATAGTAATTTTCATTGTCCTTTTCAATCAAAGTATAGATCCATTCATTTTTCCCACAAACCTCACACAATATTTCACATTTACTCCCATTAATCAGCTCTTTACCACTTGGTAAAACATACTTTCCATTTTCATCTAATGAAATATACCCTTCTTCAATAACAGGATTTAATACATAATCTAATAACATATGTATGTTTTCTAATTGATTAATTACAGAACTACATTCAACAAATAAAGATTTATCGTTTGATTTATAGCTATCATACTTAATATTATCGCAATCATAACCTGTTTTGGTTAATAACCTTTTAATACTTTTATCTAATCTTATTAATCCTTTTGTTATTTCCTGTAAACTTATTTTTTTATTGCTTGTAGTTCTTTTCTTTTCATTTTTATCTGGAATATCAACTTTATCTAGAATAGAATCCAATTGCTGATGTACATTTTCCAACTGATCCACTACAGACAAATATTGAAAATAAAGGAATCTTTCGGTTAAGTCTTCATTGTCATATTGAATGTTATTACAACCATAACCTGTTTTAGATAAAAATCTATTAATATC
>NZ_JBALLY010000075.1:0-23543 GCF_036963045.1 Bacillus sp. JJ864
GGCCTTTTTCTGCCACATGTGAGATTTAAAATAAAGGGAGTGCAGGTCATGTTGGGGCCTCTATAATTCATTTTAAGTATATTTACTATGTTTATTATTTGAAAAAATATCATAATATTTTGATATTTACTTTTAAAATACATAATGTTTTAATAAAGACAAAAGTGTTACAAGAGAAACGATTCATATAGATTTTCTATGAACTTAAAGGAGAAATAAGTGCTGGAAGTTCGAAAAATTAAGAGGTTTTTCAGTGTAGCTTCTGCTGCATTTGTTACATGGCTAGGTTGCCATCAACTGAATAAAAGGAGTTCCTTAATTTTTAAAAATAGATGTGAAATCGTAATCCATTACATGAATGCAGCGAAGGGATGATTTATATGCAGAAAAAGAATCATGATATGTTTCAAAAGCCTATGAAAGTATTGGTGACGTCTACTATTTTGACAACTACATTATTTACACCTATCATAACGAACGGTTTGGCTGTTCATGCTGAAACAGTTGCTGGACAAAACACAAACCAATATGAACAGAGAGAGTTTAAACTTCCAGGTGCAGGTGATTTCTGGAGCGAAGCGGATAGAGAAAGAAGAGGTGCGCAAAAAAGCTTTATGCCAACAGGAATTTATGTGAAACCGAATGAACAAATTACAATTGAGGTATCGGGAACAAAAAAGATTAGAGCGATTATTGGAACGCATCAATATGATAAAGAGTGGGGAAAAGAATTTGATCTATCTCCTGGTTCTAACACGATTTCCTCGCCAAACGGTGGTTTATTAGGGTTTGATAACCCTCAAGATACAGGAACTGTGAAGGTAAAAGTCACACAAGGCGGGAGCCCTGTTCCATTCTTTGTACTAGGGAAGCATACGAAGAAAGACTGGATTGCCATGATGGACAAGTATCCAGATGCACATGCCGTTCAACTAAAGTCAGAGAAAGCGGCGCTTACTGTTACTCGAGATAGTGCGAAGAAATATATTGTAAATCAAGATCCTGTTCCTCTATTAGAAAGATATGATGAAATGATTCGAGCACAAGATAAAATATCAGGGTTATCTGAAACAAATCCAAATCCGTTACATCGAACAAAACGACGCCTTTGGACTTTTGTAGAAAACCCTAACAAACCAGAATGGGGTATGTATGCGTCTCTTGATGGAGCCGTATTTACTACTGCAGGTAACGCAATTGAAAGTGCTTTAAATGTAAATAAATTTGGATGGGGACAAATGCATGAAGCAGGACATGCAAGACAACAATACCCATGGACGTGGAATAATGACCTTAGAGGAATGACTGAAGTTACGGTTAACTTGTATTCTTTAGCTGCGCAAAAGCAATTATTCCCGAATCAACCGACACGTTTAGAAAAAGAGGGAGATTACGCTAAAGCCTTTAAATACTTAAAACAAACAGATAAAGACTATAAAAATATTGATGACTTGTTTGTAAAACTTGTGATGATTTGGCAACTTCAATTAGCATATGGTGATGATTTTTATCCAAATCTTCACAAACTATATCGAGAGTTACCAAAGGATCAACTTCCAAAAACGGATGAAGATAAAATACAAGCTTTTATTTACAATACATCGAAAATAGCGAAGCAAAACCTACTTCCATTTTTTGATCAATGGGGATTGAAAGCATCAGAAGAAACGCGCAAAAAGATAGAAGCCTTGAACTATCCAGTCTTAACTGCTCCGATTTGGGAAGCAACTGATTCGAAACCTGTTAAACCGAACGTTGAGGAACCGACAATTACAAAGCAAGTAAGTGACCAAGATGAAAAGGGTAAGACAGGTGTTGCTTTGCAGAATAAATATGAAGAATTTACATATGATGTGAAGGTATCACTTCCAGCAGAGGGAGTAGGATATAACACATTGCGTATTTATGATGATATCGAAGATGGAATCGAGATAGAGAAAGTAATGGTAGAAGATGACATAGGAACAGACATCAGTAGCTACGGTGAAATAAAAGTAGATAAAGCAACAGGTGCAGTGGAATTTAATTTTGCGAAAGACAAGATGAAAGATGTAGCAGGAAAAAATGTTTCTATGAAGGTGACTGGTAAACTAAAAGAGAATGCGGACCTTTCTAGCTATGGCGAAAGAATTATTCCAAATACAGCTAAAGTACAATGGAACGGTGAAGAAAAGGAAAGTAATCAAGTAACCGTAAAAGTTCCATTTCTTAAGTTAGGCGATCAAGTATGGGAAGATCGTAACCGAAACGGCATTCAAGATCAAGGTGAAAAAGGAATAGAAGGCATTCGTGTTCAATTGTTAAATAAAGACGGGAATGTATTAAAAGAAGTAAAAACAGATCAAGAAGGTAATTATTTGTTTGATGGGTTAACAGAAAATATATACCGTGTACAAGTAGAAGCGCTAAACGGTTATGTTTTTACGCCAAAACAAAGTGGACAAGATGTAATGGCTGATTCCAATGTAAGTGAGAATGGAGTAACAGATTATATTACTCTTTTAAATAACGATTTAACAATTGATGCAGGTGTATATAGAAATAGTAGTACAGAAACAAGTAACACAGAATCAGATAGCAAAGAATCAAATAACAATGAAACAAGTAACACAGAATCAGGCAGTAAAGAACAAAATAACAGTGAATCTAGTAATAAGGAATTAGATAACACAGAACAAAATAACAACGAATCTAGTAATAAGTCTTCCAGTACTAACAATAAACCTAAGACAGAGCAAACGATGAATAAAAAGGGCGTATTACCAAGTACAGGTTCGCAAATCTCTATTTTAAGTTTAGGTGGTGCTATGTTATTAGTGGCAAGTGCTATTTTTAGGAGAAAATCTACTGGGAAATAAGCTGAATTCTCGTAAAGAACGATAAAGAGAAGTTTCGTTGTTTTAAAATATTAGTTTGATGGGCATTGAGAGATGCCCATTTTTTTATGCACCTTTAATGCGGTTAAACAAAATAAAGTGTTAAAATAAAATGAAACTTTGCCTACTCGTGTGTCGAATGTGGTTGAGAGATCTTTATATTGTGTCGAAGCGCCGATAAATGTTGTATTTGCGCCGATAAATGATACATTTTCGCCGATATATTGTGAGTCGGCTCTATTCACGATAGATTGAGCAAAGTATGACGGAGAAAGGACGTTACGTTGTGAAAAAAGTAAAGTTTATTCATGCGGCAGATTTGCATTTGGATAGTCCGTTTAAAGGGATGGAACTGAATGTGCCGGCTTTTATATGGGAAAGAATGAAGGAAAGTACGTTTCGTTCGTTTGCACGCATTGTGGATAAAGCGATTCAAGAGCAGGTTGATTTTGTTTTGCTTGCGGGTGATTTGTATGATGCAAAGACGAGAAGTTTGCGGGCGCAGGTGTTTGTTCGTGAGCAAATGAAGCGTCTCGCGCAGTATGATATTCCGGTATATGTGATTCACGGTAATCATGATCATTTAGGCGGAAGCTGGGCGGCAATTGAGTTTCCAGATCATGTACATATTTTCACAGAGCCTTATATAGAAGAAAAATCATTTTATAAAAATGGGAAGCTGCTTGCCTCCATTTACGGATTTAGTTATCAGCAGCAAGCTGTGACGGATAATATGACAGAGCAATATAAAAAGATGACAGGTGCACCGTTTCATATCGGCATGCTTCACGGAAGTGTGGAAGGAGATGCGGAGCATAATCGGTATGCGCCGTTTCAAATTCGTGAGTTGAAGGAGAAAGGGTTTGATTACTGGGCACTTGGTCACATACATAAACGTGAAGTGTTAGCAGAAGAACCCTGTATTGTGTACCCCGGAAATATTCAAGGGCGGCACCGAAAGGAAACGGGAGAGAAAGGTGCGTACGTTGTTTCCTTGTCTTCGCAAGGGACAGAACTGACATTTTTCCGTACGAATGATGTGATTTGGAACGAGATCTCGATTCCTATTGATGAGTTAGAGACGGTCGATGATCTTATTCATGCATGTACAGAAAGCATGAACGGCGTGCGAAGAGAAGAGGAAGGTTTGCTTGTGACGATGACGTTTACAGGACAAGGTCCGCTTGCTTCTTATTTGCGTGATGAGAGGCGTGTAGAAGAAATTCTTCACATTGTCTCATCTAGTGAGGAACGCACTAATTTTGTACATGTTGTGAAATGGAAGAATGAAACGATTTCGTTTGCGGAAATTGAAAAGTTGAAGCAGGAAAATCATTTTATCGGGAATGTGCTGCAAGAGCTTGAATCCTTCTCAAGTATGGATGAAGTGCTGCGAACAATTTGGACTTCACCTATTGCGAGGAAGGTACTTCACTCATTTTCTGAGGAGGAAAAGAAAGAGATTCAAAAGGGTGCCGAGAATATTATTTTAGAGCAATTACTAGAGCAAGAAAGGAGTAAGGGATGAGAGTTGAGAAGCTTCATATTTACGGATATGGAAAATTAGAAAATGTCGAATTTCCCCTTTCTATGCTTACCGTGTTGTACGGGGAAAATGAAGCGGGGAAGTCGACGATTCGTTCGTTTATGAAGAGTATTTTATTTGGTTTTCCCACAAGGGGGCAGCGTCGTTATGAACCGAAGGAAGGCGGGAAATACGGCGGTGCGATTACGGTTTATACCGAGGAGTACGGCCGGTTAAAAATTGAGCGTCTTCCGAAAACGGTGGCCGGGGAAGTGACGGTTTATTTTGCGGATGGAAAAACAGGCGGTGAGGAAGTTTTAAAGCAGCTGTTAAAGGGTATGAATGAGCAGTTGTTTGATTCTGTGTTTTCTTTTGACATGCATGGACTGCAAAACATTCACCAAATTGGCGTGGGGGATATTGGCAATTATTTATTTTCCGCAAGTGCAGTTGGCAGCGACGGGTTGTTACGTCTGGAAAAAATGCTAGAGAAAGAAATGGAGCAGCGCTTTAAGCCAAATGGCCGCAAGCCGGAAATTAATGTGGCGCTGCAGGAGTTGAAAAAGCTGCAAGATCAGCTCGCAGATTGGCAAGGAAAAATTGCCGCGTATGAAGAACTTGTTGGTAAGAAAAAGAGTATGGAAGAGCGTCTTTCTATCATTCGCACTGAGCAGCAAGAAGCGGGGAAACGAAAGCAAGATTATGAAGTGTTAGAAGCGTTGCAGCCGCTCTTTTTAGAAAGGCGAGCGTGTGAACGATTTTTAGAACAACATGCAGCGCATAGGTTTCCAGTTGATGGTTTGTCGCGTTATGAAGGGATAAAAGTTCGGCTTGAACCACTGGAGCTTCAAGGAGAGGCGCTGCAAAAGAAATTAAATGGTGCACAGTTTGAAATAGAAGCATTGCAAGTAAATGAAGAATTGCTTCAGCAAGATATGTACGTAGAAGAGCTTCGTTTGCAGCATATGTCTTATGAAGCAGCGCTGCAAGAAGTGCGGGATTTGACGGGGCGCATTTTACATATAGAAGAAGAAATACAAGATTTGCAGCAGCAAATTGGCGCTACATTTGCGCGTGAGGACGTTCTTTCTTTCAATGTGAGCTTAGCGATGAAGGAAACGATTACGCAAATGGTGCAGCAGGCAAAAGAGTTAGAAAAACGAAAGCAACAGTTAGATGAACGATTTAAAACAGCGCAGGAGCAATTAGAAGAACAGGAAGAAACAGTGAAAAAGCTGCAGTCGCAAACATTGCCAGACCGGGAGCGGGAGCGCCATTTGCCAAAGGTGCAAAGTGCAGCGTCTCGGCAGAAGCGAAATCGCACTGCACCGCAGATGAATAAAATGGCGATGGTTTTATTCATTATGGATGTTTTGCTGTTGCTTGCTGGTGTTTTCATGGATAGTCGTAAGTTATTGTTTGCAGGAGTCTTTTTGTTAATTGGCCTTGTTGTTTTTTATGTGATGTATAGTAAAGGATCCGATGAACAGGAAAGTGATGAAGCGCTTGAACTTAAGTATCGCCTTGAGAAAGACGATGACGTGCGGAAGCTACTAGAGCGCGAAGAATTTAAGTTAAAGCAAATTGAGCGCGGGTATGACCGTGTTCTTTCTGAATATGATGAGTGGGAACGTGATCTGTTTGGCGTGAATGAGCAGGTAAAATTGTATAAAGAGACGTACGCATTGCCTCATAACTTTACGTACGCTCACATCTTGCCGGCATTTGAACGAATCGAAAAGATGCAGCAATTGTACCGCGAGTTAGCAAAGCAACAAGAACGAAAAGCACTGCAGGGAGACATGATTTCTCAATTTGAACATAAACTAATGAAGCTAACGGTTGTTACAGAAAGAAGCGTCGATACACCGTCGTTATTTTTGTATGGATTAAGTAAAGATGTGCAGAAAGAAAAGGAAAAGCAATTGCAAAAAAAGCAGCTGCTAGAAAAGGCTATGGCGTGGGAAGAAGAGTATGCCGCAGCGCACCAGCAAGTTCAACATCTAGTAGAAGAACGTCAGCAGCTTTGGGACATTGCCGCAGCAACTGATGAAGAGGTTTTTTTAACGGCGGCAAAGCAAGCGGAGCAGATTGAAGAGAAGCAGCAGCAATTGGATCGATTAATTCCACAAATGGATGTATTAGAAGGACGACTAATGACGTCAGCGTTAGAGAGCGGTTATCGTCTAGAAGGATATGAAGAAGAGCGGGAAAAAGAGCAGGAGCAAATAGACGAGCTAATGCGCGAGGAAAAAGAATTGACGCATACACTTGCCGCTCTGCGCCACGATATCGCGCAGTTAGAAGAAGGCCGGACGTACGGTGATGTTCTTCATGAGTGGGAACTGAAAAAATCACAAGTGCGTGAACAGGTGAAAAAGTGGGCGGCTTATGCGGCGGCAAAGGCGGTATTAAGTAAAACGAAGAAGTATTATCATGAAGTGCAATTGCCGCGTATTTTGCAAAAAGCAGAAGAGTATTTTGTCTATTTAACAGGCGGAAACTATGTAAAAGTCTTTTCGCCAGATGCAGAAGAACCGTTTATTGTAGAACGAAAAGATGGACTACGTTTTTATAGTCATGAATTAAGCCAAGCGACAGCGGAGCAGCTCTATTTATCACTGCGCTTTGCACTCGCGCATACGTTTGAAGGGCAGTATCCGTTTATTATTGATGATAGTTTCGTACATTTTGACGTGCTGCGAACAGAGCGAACCGTGCATCTCATGAAGGAATTAGCGAAAGAACGACAAGTGATTTTCTTTACTTGTCACAAGCATCTTTTATCTTTCTTTGGAGAAGGTGAAATTCAACGACTAAAGAAGTAAGGTAGTATAAATACAAATAGAAAAGGCGACATAAATCCCCTCTCTCTTGTTAGGTGGGCGAGAGCATCTGGCTATACTTAGCTGGGATTTATATGTTGAAAAATCCAAATGTATATGTGCTATACTAACTATATCGATGACGGTGGAGGAAAATATATGAAAAAGAAAATTGCACAGTACGAAGTTGGTGAGCAAGTCGATTTATTTTTAATGATTAAATCGGCAACGAAAGGGATTGCAAGTAACGGGAAACCATTCTTAACAGTCATTTTGCAAGATCAAAGCGGAGATATTGAAGCAAAGCTATGGGACGTGTCACCTGAAGTAGAGCAGCAATATGTAGCGGAAACAATTGTGAAAGTAGCGGGAGATATTCAAAATTATAAAGGCCGCATTCAACTTCGCCTCAAGCAAATTCGCGTGGCAAATCCAGGTGAAGTAAATGATATCTCTGATTTTGTGGAAAAAGCACCGCTTAAAAAAGAAGATATGGTCGAGAAAATTACACAATACATATTTGAAATGCGTAATCCTAATATTCAGCGTATTACGAGACATTTGCTGAATAAGTATCAAGGAGAATTTTTAGATTACCCAGCTGCAACGAAAAATCATCATGAATTTGTCTCAGGACTGGCATATCACGTTGTGTCGATGCTTGACTTAGCAAAAGCAATTGCAGCGCTATATCCGTCTCTTGATAAAGACTTATTGTATGCAGGCGTAATCTTACACGACCTTGGTAAAGTCATTGAGTTATCAGGGCCAATTTCCACAACGTATACGTTAGAAGGAAACCTACTAGGTCACATTTCTATCATGGTAAACGAAATTGGAAAAGCGGCAGACGAACTACAAATTGAAACAGAAGAAATATTAATTCTTCAGCACATCGTCTTATCACATCACGGCAAAGCAGAATGGGGCAGCCCGAAGCCGCCGCTTGTAAGAGAAGCAGAAATTCTTCATTATATTGATAACTTAGATGCGAAGATGAATATGATGGACCGTGCACTGAGCCGCACAAAACCAGGTGAATATACAGAGCGTGTCTTTGCGCTTGATAATCGTTCGTTTTATAAACCGACGTTTCATAATTAAAAGAAATGGGAAAAGAGCCGAATTTTTCTTAAACATAGAAAATTCGGCTTGTTTTATATCAAAATTTTTTTAGTGTATATGTCCGATAAGATGGAGAGGGGAATCCAAAATGAACTTCGAAATAGTTATAAAAAATGATTTGAGTCCCTAAGTGGTGGTGTCTCAATTATTATATTTATTGGACAGATGATGACGCCAAAATCGATTCTACCCCATGGCTATGTGGCGATCCCCCTTATAGGGCCTATACTTAATCTCGCTTATCGAAGAAAGCATTAATAGAAATCGTAAATTATTTTCTGCCCGATTATTATGTATACAGGGTAAAACAGGATTTGAACGCTGTTTCAAGAGAAATTGCATCCATGGAATCCAGCGATTTCATAAATTCTATATCTGACCTTGATAAAAAATATAACTTGACGATTATATATGAACCTATCAGCAATGATGTGGGAAGTTTCAACTGGTCGCTGCGTGAAATGGGCTGAAAATTTAACATACAGGGGCATTGTAGCAAGGGAACCAAATCACGTAATAAGCATTAGCGGACATTGATCATATATACTTATAAAGAAAGACCCTCCCAAATGGGGGGTCTCCTGACTTACAAATGAATTTTTACACCGGCTGCAGAAATACATAAACTCCTACAAATTTTATATACGTATACTCTTCATAAATAGTACGGGAAGCCACTATAACCATAATAATAAGAACCAAAATAGACACAATCCTTTTCATGGTTATCTCCTCCTTCTCTCCTTACACGAACAAAAATCATTTTAGTATTTCGATGCATCCCATACTTTTTTTGAATGCCCGTCATATATAACAGCTGTTTTTCCTTTTATCTCTTCGTTCTTATATTTAAACGATTTGTTTGAAAAATTCACAATGACTTTCAGATCTTCCCCGAACTCCGTACATTGAACCGAACGATCTTCAGAAAGAATCTTAAAGTTTGTTATTGGTTTTGTCACTGCTTTTTGATGGAAATCAGACCAGATGTTTACGTAAGAAACAATCATATCCTTATTGGCATTCCACATATCCTTGTCGATATGGTATAACGGTGGAACATTGTATAATAACTCGGACAGCATTCTATTTCCAACTTCATCTTTGATTTTCAAGCTTCCCCATTCCCAATGATGTGTCGTAATCATTGAATCATTGTATACAAGTTTATATAGAGGAAGAGAATATGCTGGGTCCACATAAATATGTTGGTACAACGGTTTGATTGGAACAGTCTTATTATACCGTTCAGGGATTGTTCCTTTTGATGCCCAGTAGTCGCCTACATAATATGGACTTGTTTTGTTCTTTCTCATGTCCTCATCATCCCATTTAATCACAGGTGTTTCAATACCATGTGCGAAAGTAATAACATTGCTTGCAAAATCATTACCACCTTCTGAACCAACTACCATATGCTTTTCTTTTCCAATATAGTCCATTCTTTGCAACCTTGCCTTCAAATCCTGTGCTTGCGTTGTAATATGGTCTGGAGAATAATCGTCATACACTTCACCGGTCGCGTCACAATCTACAAACCAGGAATTAAATGAAATACCGTTCTGCAAAATACTATCTGTACGTTGCTTCACACTAGGTAACGATAGAGTCGGATTCAGTTTTCTTCCTTTGCCTAAGAAACCTTTTATTTTTTCTCCATTCTTATTTGTAATGGTCGCCTTTTCGTATAAACTTTTATCTACAAAAGAAGCAGTGTTCCAATCTTTGCTTGCATTCTCCTGAATGGAATGATAAGAATCATAAGGACCAATAAGATATCCTAAATCATTTGCTTCTTTCACCATGCCCGGGTTCATTAAACCGTTTGACCAGTTTGGTAAGCCAATCCAAGCATGTTTGATTCCTGATTGGCGCATGTCCTCAATTAAATTAGTAGAATCCTGTTCGCCCCACTTCTCGATATCATCTACTGCATCCTTTAGCTTACTTTTTAGCAGTCGTTTATTCAGTGTATACAGTTCCTGTTCACTTAAATGAGAAATTCCTTTCTCCAACAATATTTTCGATTCGCGGTCCGTATCCGGGAATATTGCATCATTATAGAACTGATCTAGCTTCAGTACTTTATTAAGCGCATGAATAATTACATTTTCTTGATATTTATCAATATAGTCTTGTTTATTCAATTCGCTAATAGCTGTTTCAAACTCTGTAGAGCCATCTTCTGTTTGCTTCAGCAATTGTTCCATCCAAGCGATAAACGGTTCATCCAATTTACTCTTCAACTGATTCCAACGAATATTCTCCACTGTAATTGCATTCTCATTCCATAAATATATATGAGGAGCACCGTACAGTTTTTTGATGTTCGGATTTTCTTTCGCTTTCTCCGTAAGTGTTTTGAACTCTCCTTTCTCCTTTATATAGTTCTTATACACTTGAGCGATTTGAGAAGGGTCAGGATCCGTCACATATAATCTGAATCCATACTCCTTATTTGGATTAATTGATGGAAACTTATGAGTAAAGCTAAATTGTATATTACCATCCGTATTGAAATGGATGCTATCGTTAAACATATTGTCCGCAATATATACAATCGAATATTTAGACTTATCTAATGCAAAGAACCTCATAGAAAAACTTTCAATAAATGAAAACTCTTCATCCTTCAAGAATTCTTTCCAATATGGGTCATCGGCTGGTATACGCTTTCCTTCCCATAGGGGTAAAGTATAACTGTTTGCACTTACTTTTGGCCATTCGAATTGCTTTGCCCCATCTGATTTCAGTGTAATATCCAAATAATATTTCTTTTTCTCTACCTTAATTTCCATCTTATCGTCTGGATAGCTCCACGATACAAGGCGGTCTGTCTTTTTTACATCCGCAACCTTTTTCTTTGGAACAGGAAGAGAAGCACTTTCCTTTACGCCATCCTTCTCCAATATGATTTCACCAGTTTCTGGTGTAACATCAAATGAGAAATCGCTGAATTGAAAGCTATGTGTCTCATTTACCTTCTTATTTTTGTCCTTTGCACAATATACAGCGAGTGGCGTAATAAGCAATGAAATAGAAATAATCGCATAAAAAATGGTTTTTTTCATCTTGTAAACCTCCTTCTGTCACCTACTATAAGTTCACATTGTGACACTAATGTTACAAACTCGGTGAAATAACAAAAAAGTAGCTACCCATTTCACATATGGCTAGCTGCTTTTTTTATCGGAAGAGACACTTTTCGGAAAACAAATATAAAATTGAATGATGTCTTCATATAGGGACACACCGTAATTAAATTGATGGCGGTTCAGAATAGACTGGACAATTGTTAATCCTAGACCGGTGCCAGATCTATCTTTGCTTCGTGAAGATTCAGTCACATAAAAGGGCTCCCAAATATTTTCGCTCTCCGTTTCCTTCATATTCGTACCGTTCTCCACTATGAAAAGAATCCTATCCTTCTTTTCTTCAAATCGTATATCAATTCTCTTATTCTGTGTGTACTTGATGGCATTACTAAGCAGATTGTTTAGCACCTTCTCAATCTTGCTGCGGTCTGCTGTGATCCATAACGGCTTATCTGCCTGTTGGATCGCAAGATTAATTTCATTGAGCCGAATTTCAATTGCATGCTTCGCCAAACAATGCTGAAACAAAGCTAGCAAATCAAACGACTCCTTGTGTAATTCTTCCCGTTCTATCCTTGAAAATTCGAGCAATTCGTCTATCAACGCAGATATATTATCAGTTTGTTTCAATATTGTATGAACATAAGTGCCATCATCTAGGCCGTCTTGAATGCCTATGGAATATGCTTTAATCAAAGATAGGGGTGTTTTTAGCTCATGCGTAATATCTGACATGAACAGTTTTAAGTTTTTGTTTCTTCTATTTAAATCCTCATGCGCCGCTTTCAGCGCATCACTCATTACATTAATACTATTGGCTAGCTCTTCGATTTCATCATTTGTCCGTATATCAGTTTTTTTGAAATCTAGCATGGCGATATTTTTAGAAATATCCGTCAGTTCTTGTAAAGGACTTGTAATTTTCCGCGACCATCCCCATACTAACGCAACGAGGACAAGAATAGCGAAACCAAGGACATACAAGGTAAACGTATTAATGATATAGGCCGTTTCGTGAAAGTGGACGATAGATACTCCCACGATGATAAACAAGCCGTCCTTCTCTACAAAGCTTGTTAAAAAGCCAGATTTCAATTTCCCTTGGTCGTATAGCTTATTTACACGGGTTCCGGTTTTCACGTCTCGTAAAGTTTCCTTCGTAATCCAAAACTTATTCAATGTCATCTGCTTTTTTGCTAGCTGTGAACGTAGCGACCAATTGAAACTTGCCTCGTCACTACTGATGGGCTCATATACAATTGTCAAGTTATGCTTTTTCTCGAGGTCCGCCACGGAATTTATGAAATCGTTGTATTCCATAGATGTAATTTCTTTTGAAATGGCATTCAAATCCTGTTTCACTCTGTGTACATAATAGCGGGGCAGAAAATAGTTGGTAATCAACATAGAGAACGCAAAAATACAAATAATACAAACAGAGATGGTAACGGCAAATTTTCTCCCGAGTCTATTCATGTCCTTTCTCCATGCTATATCCCATACCTCTATGCGTCTTAATTAAATCCGCACCTATTTTTTCTCTCAATCGTCTCACATGGGTATCCACTGTTCGTTCTTCACCGAAATAATCAATCCCCCATACAAGATCCAGCAAATCTTTGCGTGACAAAATACTCCCTTGATTCCGTAAAAAGCAGGTCATAAGCTCAAACTCTTTCTTCGTCACTTCTAAATCTTCATCATCTTTATAGATTTTCTTCGCCTGCATATCAACTTTAATATCGTGTATATATATGACCTTATCCTCTTTCAGCAGTTTTTTTGCCCTCGTTAGCAAAATGCCTGGATGAAACGGCTTTTTCACATAATCATCCGCACCAGTGTTCAACGCCATCAGCTCATCTTCATGTTCGCTTTTTGCTGTCAATATTAATACTTTTGCGTCGCTATGCTTTTTCACTTCTTTGCATACACTAAGCCCATTGACACGGGGCATCATCCAGTCCAAAATCAATAAATCAATTTTCATTTCGTAAAATATATCAAGAGCCTGCTCTCCATCTTCAGCGAGAAACACATGATAACCTTCTCGCTCAAAATAAGCTTTTAAAATTCGCAGCATATCTTTTTCATCATCTACAATCAATACGTTCATAATTTCCTCCGTCGATATCATATATAAAATTTAATAGTCGTTTTCTTCTTATCTTTCCAAAAGATAATTTTAAATTCAATTGAGTTCTACGTCACTTATTTCATGGTGCTCTCTCCCATATTGATTTCATTTTCTATATCATTTTTTGACAGAAATCCTGAGGCATTGTCATCAAGTTAAGATTCTAGACGGCCTTCAAAATGAAGATTAGGTGCCTTTTTTAATAATAAGACTTACTTTTATTATTTTGGGGTAATTCGTTTTTGTCAGCAGGATTCCCTAAGTAAAACCAGATTTTAAATGTAGCAAGGTTAAATTTTCCATTTCCAACAAATCTTTCGTTTCTCTCTCATAAATGTCTCAAAATTCTTGTGAATATCTTTTATTTTAACTTAGCGTTATGAATTTCTTAATGAAAAGACAGAGAGTTCTGGCCTACTCAAAAAACGCAAAGGCATTCTTGTTGTACCAATACCACGATTTACATACAGTTGTAACGTTTTTATTTTTCCTTGTAATGAATATAATCCTTCTATATATCGTTCTGCTAATTTAGTAGTGATGATAGGGCCAATGAATGGAAGTTGTACTTGTCCTCCATGACTGTGACCAGATAGTTGAACATCAACTGGATATGCAAGAACTTCTTCTACCGTATCTGGTTCATGCACTAACAGTATGTTAAAATCTTTTTCTTGTAGTTTCTGAAGGGTTTGCTGTACTTTAGGCTTGCCAAGTAAAAAGTCATCTAAACCGGAAATGGTAATGTAATCCCCATTGTTTGCCCTGATTTTTTTCGTTTCATTGACTAAAACAGTGAAACCAGCGCCTTCCATATACTGTTTGTACAAATACCCTCCGCCTCCTCCACGGTCATGATTACCAAATACCGCATATTTTCCAAGAGGAGCATGAATTTGCGACAAAATCGTTTGTGTTTCTTTTCTTTCGGAACCATACTCTGCAAACTTATCAATTACATCACCTGTAAAAACTACAATGTCGGGTTTCAATTCATTTATTTGCTCAACTAGCATTTTCTGCTGCTTATGAGAAAAATCAGGTCCAAAATGTGTGTCGGAAAACTGTACAATTTTTACACCTTGAAATCCTTTGGGAATATTAGGGTTTTTGATATCAGTTCGCGTAATAGACAATGATGTGGGTTCAAAATAAAACGCATATAAATAAGCAGCGATTGGGAAAATGAAGATTATAAGGAAAATGACACATATTCGCTTAAGCTTCCATGGGAATATTCCTCTTTTTGATTGTTTCAAAGAAGGGATTAACTTTGCTATTAATACTCTATTTTTATTGGTGTGTTCTAAATTAACTTTCACATGTCACCTCTGTACTTATCATAAAAATGATTATTTAAGAACTGTTATAGCATTTTTATGTTACAGGTATGTGTCTTTTTGTAGATCTATATGAAAGAGATTCAAATCATTTCTCAATTAATAATCTGTTTAACAATGTAAAGAATAAAAATTTAAGTATATCCCACTTCATCAAACTCATTTTCTATACTATTTTATCCCGCTATTCGTGGGCAGTAAGACCCCCACCTCAAGGTTCAGAGAGAAGCATTGTCCAGCTCTAGCGACTAGAATCTCCGGTCGTTTCGTCCCCTCGGAAGAGGCAAAAAGCGCCTCTCTGTCAGGGGCACAGGAGTCCTGCGATTCTGAGCGAGCCGCTTCCGCTTTTATAAAGAAGATAGGTGGGGGATAACTGCCCAGCTCTCTAGATTAGGTAGAAGAAGGTCGAGATAAAAACTGGAACAATCAGTGAAGGGATAGTATGTGTACCAATATAGGTGTATTTGTATGTTTTTGAGATTATATTTCACAATTTTTATAGAGTTAAATAAGGAAGTACTTTGAATAACTTTAGAATTCATTCACATAAGTGAAATGTATCTAAAACAACGCAGATTATTTTTCTATTTTAATATAATTTAGGGTTTTTATTTTTCTGTATATTACAAAAATATTGAAAATTACACCAATCGATAATAATATATAAATATCGACAAAAAGGGAAGAGTCGATAACTTATACATAATAGGGGAGGGAATACGTTGAAAAAGAACAGAAAATTAAAAACTTTTTCAGTGTTGGCAACTGGGGCTATGCTAAGTTCTATGTTTGCTTTCGGTGGTCATGCTGCTTATGCAGAATCACCATCAGCGTCATCTAGTTTCATAGATGAGCATTTAATACCAGAGGATCGCTTGGCGAATGCGTTGAAGGAGCGCGGGGTTATTGATCCTTCTGCATCACAAGCCGAAACGGCAAAGGCTGTAGAGAAATATATAGAGAAGAAGAAAGGCGAAAATCCTGGAAAGGAAACAACGCCAGAAGACAGCCTTACGCAAGAAGCTACTGACTTTATGAAAAAAGTAAAAGATGAAAAGATGAAAGAGAAAGAGCAGCAGAATCAAAAAGAGAATGGTGCAGGAAATGGACAAGTACCTGGATTAAATTCTGGAAAGCTAAATGGGAAAGTGCCAACTTCTTCAGCGAAGCAAGCACATTATAACGGTTCTGTGCGCGAAGATAAAGTTCTTGTGCTTCTTGTAGAATATAGTGATTTTAAACATAACAATATCGATCAAGAGCAAGGATATATGTATTCAAATGATTTTAATCGTGAGCATTATCAAAATATGTTATTTGGTGATGAGCCGTTTACATTATTCAATGGCACGAACATTAAAACATTTAAGCAATATTATGAAGAGCAATCAGGCGGCAGCTATACAGTTGATGGAACTGTAACAGAATGGTTGACTGTTCCAGGGAAAGCAGCTGATTACGGCGCTGATGCTGGCAGCGGTCATGATAATAAAGGACCTTTAGGACCACGTGATTTAGTAAAAGACGCGTTAAAAGCAGCGGTGGAAAAAGGAATTAATTTAGCTGATTATGATCAATTTGATCAATATGATTATAACAACAACGGTAATAAAAATGAGCCAGATGGAATTATCGATCATTTAATGGTTGTTCACGCTGGTGTTGGTCAAGAAGCTGGCGGTGGAAAGTTGAAAGATAATGCAATTTGGTCTCACCGTTCAAAACTTGGTGCAAAACCTTATGCAATTGATGGAACGAAATCATCTGTACAAAGATGGGATGGAAAGATGGCTGCATACGATTACACAATCGAGCCTGAAGACGGTGCAGTTGGTGTATTTGCTCATGAATTTGGTCATGATTTAGGTTTACCAGATGAGTACGATACAAAGTATTCAGGACAAGGTGAGCCGATTGAAGCTTGGTCTATTATGAGTGGCGGCAGCTGGGCTGGAAGAGTTGCTGGAACAGAACCGACAAGTTTCTCTCCGCAAAATAAAGAGTTCTTCCAAAAAAATATGAAGGGTAACTGGGCAAATATTGTCGAGGTAGACTACGATAAACTTCGTGGTATCGGGTCGGCGACGTATTTAGATCAAAGTGTTACGAAATCAAAACGTCCAGGAATTGTTCGTGTAAATTTACCTGATAAAGAAGTGAAAAACATTGAACCTGGTTTTGGAAAGCAATTTTACTATAGTACAAAAGGAAATGACATCCACACAACATTAGAAACGCCATTATTCGATTTAACAAATGCAACGACTGCAAAATTTGATTACAAAGCATTCTATGAATTAGAAGCAAAGTATGATTTCGTTGATGTATATGCGATTGCAGAAGATGGAACGAAAACAAAGCTTGATAGAATGGGTGACAAAGACATCAAGAATGGTATGGATACAACAAATGATAAGTGGATTGATAAATCTTATGATTTAAGTCAGTTCAAAGGCAAGAAAGTAAAATTACAATTCGACTATTTAACAGATATTGCTGTAGCTTACAGAGGATTTGCGCTTGATAATGCTAATTTAACGGTAGATGATAAAGTTGTATTCTCTGATGATGCAGAGGGACAACAAAGCTTTACTTTAAAAGGCTTTACTGTTTCTAATGGAATTGAATATAAGAAAAATAACTACTATTTAGAGTGGAGAAACTACTCTGGTTCTGATGAAGCACTGCAATATGGACGCGGTCCAGTTTACAACACAGGACTTGTTGTATGGTATGCAGACCAAAGCTTCACAGATAACTGGGTTGGCGTACATCCAGGTGAAGGATTCCTTGGAGTAGTAGATTCTCATCCAGAAGCAATTGTAGGAACATTAAATGGTCAACCGTCTGTGAAAAGTAGCACGCGTTATCAAATTGCAGATGCTGCGTTCTCATTTGATCAAACACCAGCGTGGAAAGTAAATTCACCATCACGCGGAGTATTTGATTATAAAGGATTACCAGGTGTGGCGAAATTTGATGACTCTAAAGTATACATGAACACGTTAATTCCAGATGCAGGACGAAAAGTTCCGAAGCTGGGACTGAAGTTTGAAGTAGTAGGTCAAGCTGATGATAAGACTGCAGGAGCAGTTTGGATTCATCGTTAAGTTCAGAAGATAAACTTATGCATATTTGTTTACTGTAATTTATGTGCAACTTAGAAATAAGAGTAGGTATTTTAACTACTCTTATTTCTTTTGTTTTTGTACTTACAACTAGTTTTATCTCACCTTAATGAGCAGTAAGACTTCGCTGATAGAATAAATATAGTAGTCATAAAATCTCCCTTTCTTTCATACAGTGAAACTAACAAAGCTTGTCTGATGAAAGGAAGGAACTCGAATGCAAACTTTACCATGGTGGATTTATCTCATTATTATTGGAATTGTTGTGAGTGGTTATATGGTCTTATACACGTCCAAAAAAGAGCAAGAAATGGATAATGAGTTTATTGAAAAAGAAGGCGAAGTTTATATGAAACGCCTCGCGGAAGAGCGCGAGCGACGTAATCAAGAAAGTGATAAGGATTCTGTTTTACTTTAATAACTACGAAAGAGGATGCGTAGCCGAACGGTTACCATCCTTTTTCTGTTGTGATGCTTTACCAGTTATTTTGTACTATTAAGTCTCGAAATTCTTTTCCCATCTTTATAGTCAAGGCAAGAAACCTCAATCATCAATCCATTAAACACTGTAAAGTAGAAGCCATAACTATTCCCTCTCATCTTATAAGGTTCTTTATCTATTTCAATCCCGCCCTCTATTAAGCGGTTATATACTTGATCAACTTCAATTGGTTCTTCTACTAAGAAACCAATATGAAAAGCTTCTGGGTATGTCGCATCTTTTCTATCTTTAAACGCTTTTGGATCACTTAATACAAGAATAAATCCATTATTATCACTCATCACTACAAGAGCTTTTCCTTTCGCTTCTAAAAATTGAAAATCAAAAAATGTTTCAAAAAAATTTCTTGCTTCCGATAAGTCATTCACACATAAGTTCAAATGATTCAGTTTCATCTGCTCATCTCCTTTTAAACGGGATAGCATCAAGAACATGCGGATTTCTAGTTTATTTCATATAGATTACGACAAGCATCCATAAAGCTAACGCACTAATAATAGCAAGTACTATACGAGTAGATAGTATTCGTACTTCGAAGTCGGTTTTCTTAGATGGTTCTGGGTATGCAATGATGTAAATTCCCTTTAATAGCGCGAGCCATGCAATGATTGTGATGAATCCTTGCCAGTTGAGTGCCCATACATTATGCAGGATAATAGTGCCTAGCCCTAAAAAAATCGATAGAAAGCCATACATAATTCCAGATCCTCTGTCTACGACTACTAATTTTTTCAGCTCACGCAGTACCGATGGGCGTACGAAAAGTATTCCTGATACGATAACAATCACCCATCCCCAAAACAGTCCGAAAAAGGTACTAGCTTCCATTCCTATCTCACTCCTTTCAATTATATTTATATTTCAGGCATTTCTACCTTTAGAACATTTTCATGTATAAGCGAAAGGATATTGTGAATTTATACATAAGGAGTCTATGGTGTGAGTACTTTAAAAGAAGATGGGGTAGCACGAAATTCGAGCGGAGTTATAAAAAAAAGATGTCGATTTTTTTATTGCATGAACGAAGTAGAATAGTTCCATAAACATGTAATATATGATAAAATGACAGAAACATATGTTCTATATTCAACTACATATGTTAAACATTTTAGAAAGAGGTGCTTGTGATGATTTTAGGTATTAACCCGTATTTAGTGACGAATGGTGATGGACAAGAGGCTGTTAAGTTTTACGAACATGCATTGGATGCAAAAGTTGTAAGCCTTCAAACATTTGGAGACATGCCGGAAAATCCGGAATTCAAGGTTCCTGCTGAGGCGAAAGACCGTGTGTTACATGCGCATTTGAAAATTGGCAATACGGATTTGATGATCTCTGACACATTCCCAGGTCAGCCGCAGCAAGTTGGATCGCAAGTGTCTATCGCTATTCACATACAAAATGCAGAAAAATCACAAGAAGTGTTTGAAAAATTACAAGACGGTGGCCAAGTTATAATGCCACTTCAAGAAACGTTTTGGAGTCCATCATACGGCCAGGTCAAAGACAAATTCGGCGTAGAGTGGCAAGTTTCAACACAAGGCGCTAATATGTAAGTCATTGTACGGGACTGACGATCAGTCCCGTTTTTTCGTGTTCACAGATATCGGCGATTCGACACGAAATAAAGACCTTTCGACAGAGTTCGATACAAAAGTCACCAAACCCAGCTGGAACGAAAAAGGTCCCATCTTTTCTTTTTCCTTAATTTGTGTACTATAAGAAATAGGAAGATACAAAAAAAGGGGATTTTCGTATGGAATTTCATGAACAAAAAATATTACCAGCGGTTCGGCAAATTAAAGATTTAGAGAAACTATTGCATAGTTCCTATGAGTATATCGTTATTCTTGATATTCATGTTGCTCAGCTGAAAAGTGTTATTACTCTTGCAAGGCAGTATTGTAAAAAAGTCTTTTTGCATGTGGATTTAATTCACGGCTTGCAAAGTGATGCGTATGCAACGGAATATATATGTCAAGAGTTTCGCCCGTACGGGGTGTTATCTACGAGGTCTAGTGTGATTATGAAAGCGAAGCAAAAAGGTGTTGTTGCGATTCAACGCGTTTTCTTAATTGATACTAGTGCAATGGAAAAGAGTTGTGCCCTTTTAGAAAAGACAAAGCCAGATTACATTGAAGTGCTGCCAGGGGCTTTAGTGGATGTCATTACGGAAGTGAAAGAGCGGACTGGATTATCGATTTTAGCAGGCGGATTTATTCGTAGTGTGGATGATGTGGAAAGGGCTCTAGCAGCTGGTGCGACAGCGATTACAACGTCGAAGAAAGAGTTATGGAAACATTTTCATAAAAAGTGACAAAAATATGAAAAAACTAATTGACACCGCTTACAAATGAGTTTAACATTATAGACAAGTTAATAAACGTGACGGAGAAAAGAAGAGATCCACATTTCATTGTTTCTATGATTCTATAGAAGCGTGCATTTGTGGATTTTTTTCTTTTGAAAATGAATGGCTATTCAATTTTTCTCTATCACTGAGGGTGTTTTAATTTGAGCATGGAGGGGTTATATGTCACCATTTTTAGGGGAGTTAATAGGGACAGCATTACTAATCATTCTTGGCGGCGGCGTTTGTGCTGGTGTCAGTTTGAAGAAATCATTTGCACAAAACTCAGGATGGATTGTTATTACAATGGGATGGGGCTTAGCGGTTTCAGTGGCTGCTTATGCAGTTGGATCGATTAGCGGAGCGCATTTAAATCCAGCAGTAACAATTGGTTTAGCGTTTAAAGGAGCATTTCCTTGGAGCGATGTACCTATGTTTATTGCAGCACAAATGATTGGAGCAATGATTGGGGCATGTATTGTATACCTACATTACTTACCACATTGGAAAGAAACAGAAGATGCTGGAACAAAATTAGGCGTATTTGCGACAGGACCAGCAATTCCAAACACATTCGCAAACCTTTTAAGTGAAATCATTGGAACTTTTATTCTAGTATTTGGTATTTTAGCAATTGGAGCAAATAAGTTTGCAGACGGTTTAAATCCGTTCATTGTAGGTTTCTTAATCGTAAGTATTGGTTTATCATTAGGAGGGACAACTGGTTACGCGATCAATCCAGCACGTGACTTAGGACCTCGTATTGCACACTTCCTTCTTCCGATCCCAGGAAAAGGCGGATCGAATTGGAAATATGCATGGATTCCAGTAGTAGGACCGATTTTAGGCGGGTCATTAGCGGGATTATTCCATCAAGTTGTATTTGAAGGAAAGCAAAACTCAGCACTTATCTATGTAGTTATTGCAACGGTGATTGTTCTAGCAATCTCTTATATGACAAGCAAACAGAGCGGGAAAAATACAAATAGTAGAAGAGTAGCATAAGGGGGAAATAAACATGGAAAAATTTATTCTTTCATTAGACCAAGGAACAACGAGTTCACGTGCGATTCTTTTTAATAAAGAAGGTAAAATTGTACATGTTGCGCAAAAAGAATTTACACAGCATTTTCCAAAGCCAGGCTGGGTTGAGCATAGCCCACAAGAAATTTGGGGATCAATCTTAGCGGTTATTGCAACTTGTTTAAGTGAAGCAGAGGTAAAACCGGAGCAAATCGCTAGTATCGGGATTACAAACCAACGTGAAACAACAGTTGTATGGGAAAAAGAAACAGGAAAACCTGTATACAATGCAATCGTATGGCAATCTCGTCAAACAGCGGAAATTTGTGACGAGTTAAAAGAAAAAGGCTATAGCGATATGGTTCGCGAAAAAACAGGTCTTTTAATTGATGCATACTTCTCTGGAACGAAAGTAAAATGGATTTTAGATAACGTAGAAGGCGCAAGAGAGAAAGCAGAACGCGGCGAGTTATTATTCGGAACAATTGATACGTGGCTTGTATGGAAATTATCTGGCGGCAACGTTCACGTAACAGATTATTCGAATGCATCTCGTACATTAATGTATAACATTCATGAGTTAAAATGGGACGAAGAACTTCTTGATATGTTAACAGTACCAGCAAGCATGCTTCCAGAAGTACGTCCGTCTTCTGAAGTATACGGTCATACAGTTGATTATCATTTCTTCGGTCAAAATGTACCGATTGCGGGTGTTGCGGGTGACCAACAAGCGGCATTATTCGGTCAAGCTTGCTACGGTGAAGGTATGGCGAAAAATACATACGGAACAGGCTGCTTTATGTTAATGAACACAGGTGAAAAAGCAGTAGCATCTGAGCATGGTCTATTAACAACAATCGCATGGGGCTTAAATGGAAAAGTAGAATACGCATTAGAAGGTAGTATTTTCGTAGCGGGATCTGCTATTCAATGGCTTCGTGATGGACTGCGTATGTTCCAAGATGCAAGCGACAGTGAAGCATATGCAGCGCGCGTTGAGTCAACTGAAGGCGTATATGTTGTACCTGCATTCGTTGGTCTTGGTACTCCGTACTGGGATAGTGAAGTGCGCGGTGCGGTATTCGGGTTAACGCGTGGTACGACGAAAGAGCATTTTGTTCGTGCAACGCTTGAATCGCTAGCATATCAAACAAAAGATGTATTATGTGCGATGGAAGCTGATTCTGGCATCGAGTTAAAAACATTACGCGTAGATGGCGGTGCAGTGAAAAATAACTTCTTAATGCAGTTCCAAGGCGACATTTTAGGTGTGCCAGTAGAGCGTCCAGAAGTGAACGAAACAACAGCATTAGGAGCAGCATATTTAGCTGGTCTTGCGGTTGGTTATTGGAAAGATCAAGAAGAAATCGCAGCGCAGTGGAATATGGATAAGAGCTTTGCACCAGCGATGGAAGCGGGTACAAGTGAAGAGCTATATGCTGGCTGGAAAAAAGCAATTGAAGCAACAAAAGCTTTTAAATAATGGTAAACAGTGTTACAATAATGATAAGTTAATAATTCGGTAGGAGATTTGGAGAGACCACAACACGCTATAGAAGCAATTCTATGGTGATGTTCGTGGTCTCTTTTTTTCGGCGTGCCCAGCTAAGCTGG
>NZ_JBALLY010000076.1:0-1963 GCF_036963045.1 Bacillus sp. JJ864
AGTAGAGTAGAAAACTGAAACAGATTTCTCTAGGGATGGCTTCGCCATCTCTTTTCTGTTCCAGCTTCCCCTCATCAAACCGTACGTGAGGTTTTCCCTCATACGGCTTTCCGATGTTCTTCTTTCTTTGGCTTTCAGTTTTATTCTAGCTTCCCACTTTCACGAGTGTGTATGTTGTTTTCTTCATCAAGTCCTTAATACGGCTATGTTTCTTTCGAACATTTCTTTTCTTGTTCCAGAAAAGATTCAGTCGTTCCAGAACGTACCAGTCTATTTTGCCAAGCCACTTCTGTCCAATTGGTGATAGGTTGTAATAGTTTTTGAATCCTTGTAGGATTCGATTTAAGCCTTTCACCATATCCTCCAATTGTAAATACAGTTTATTTCTCGGCTTGGTATACTCCTTGATACGTTCTCGCATTTTCTTCATGGCTTTCTCACTTGGTACATGCGCCATGGTATACACTTTCTTTCCGCCTTTCACACATTTAGGGAATTTCCGATGATGAAATCCAAGAAAATCAAATCCCTCTATTCCGTCCCACGTGTTCACTAACTTCGACTTTTCCTTATGGATTGTAAGTTCTAACTTGTTCATAATGAATTGTAGTACTCGAATACTTTCTATCGCTTGTTGTTTTGTTTGACATACGATGACAAAGTCATCGGCATATCGAATTAGTTCTCCTAGATGTTTACACTTCGTTTCCCAAATGGTGTCCATGTAATTCAAGTAAATATTAGAGAGAAGCGGTGATATTACTCCACCTTGTGGTGTACCTAATGTTGTTTCATGAAATTGCGCATGTTCCATGATTCCCGCTTCTAACCATTTCCGAATCAGTTTTAACACTCTTCGGTCACTAATTCTTCTTTCTACAAGCATCATAAGTTTGTCGTGATTGATATTATCAAAATATCCTTGTATATCCACGTCTACTATCCAATGAGATGTTTTACTCGCTTTTCGTATCTTCGATATCGCTTGATGCGCATTTCGTTTCGAGCGAAATCCATAAGAACAGTCTTGAAAATCAGCTTCAAAGATAGGTTCTATCACTAGCTTTGTTGCCATTTGTACAACCCTATCTTTGATGGTAGGAATTCCAAGTGGTCTTTGTTTTCCATCACCTTTTGGAATATAGGTTCTTCTTACAGCTTGCGGATGATAGGACTTACTTTTGAGTTCCATGTACAATTCGTTGAGAAAGTTTCGTTCTCCGTATTGGTAAACGATTTCCTCAATCGTTTGTCCATCTACTCCACCGCTTCCTCTATTCCGTTTTACTCTTCTCCATGCTTCAGCGAGTATATCCGGACGATAGATTTTGTCATACAACGCATGAAATCTTCGGCTTGGACTTTCTTTGGCACAAAGATATAAAGTTTTCCAAAGTTCTCGAGCTTTCACATCGGTGTAGTTAGCTAGCTTTCCAGCATTCACTCACTCTTACCCCCTTCCAACTTATGAACAAAGTAGAGATCCTTCCCTACATAACGTTGTGTTGTCGTTATGATGTTCAGTACTATGACCTCCTCCGACTCCCTCTTTGCAGTCCACCCTTTCGCATTTGCTTATAGGTTTCCTCTTTCCTTTCTTCGAAGAAAGGGCAAAGGAGGGTCTCCCCAGTTCCAGACACTGCTTTCTCAACATACCGTCCTCCTTACCCCGAGGGATTCTTCGATGTTGTATTTCCAAGTTCCTCACATCTTCCATGGTCTTCGCCTATCTTCACCAGGCTCGACTTCCCTTTGTCCTATTGCTAGGTCTCTTTTGACGAGGCGGCAAGGTTCACTTTATGTTACGGTCTGCTGATTCGCTCGCACTTCTAATAGAAGTTACTTTGTCACAGGGCTTCAACCTTAGGATTTCTCCACCAGTTGCCTGTCAGCTACTAGGCGACTTGGTTCTTACCTAGACCGGACTTTCACCGGTAAGCAGCGCCCAGCTTAGCTGGGCACG
>NZ_JBALLY010000077.1:0-30882 GCF_036963045.1 Bacillus sp. JJ864
CCAGCTTAGCTGGGCACGCTAAAGAAAAAGAGTTAACCAAAATCCTGCTAAAGCAGTATTTTAGGTTAACTCCTTCTTTATATCATAACAACGATCTTCTCTTATGCCTCTTGCAGTTGTCCATCTTCACGGTCCATTACTTTCTTTAATAGCACAGTTTGAATGACAGTAAATAAGTTACTTGTAATCCAGTACAAGACGAGTCCTGACGGTGCAGCAGATCCCATAAATAAAATCATTGCCGGCATCATAAACTGCTGAACTTTCAATACTTGGCTTTGTTCTCCTGTCATATTAGATTGAAATACTTTCATCTGCAGGAATGTTGACAGAGCAGCAAGGACAGGTAAAATGTGATAAGGATCTGGATGTCCTAAATTTACCCATAAGAAAGAAGCTGTACGAATCTCTTCCGTATGACTAATGGCATAGTACAATGCTGAGAAAACCGGCATTTGCAGCAAGAGTGGTAAACATCCCATCATTGGGTTCACACCGTTCGTTCTCATTAAAATCATCGTTTCTTGTTGATATTGCTTTTGTTTCTCCGGATTTTTCGTAACATCTCCGTACTTTTCCTTCAATTTCTGAAGTTCCGGCTGTATTTTCTTTGTTTTTAATTGGCTGCGATATTGTGTAATCGTCAGTGGCAGTAAGATCGTACGAACTACAATCGTAATAATGATAATGGCAATCCCAAAGCTATGATTCGGCAAATGGTGCGCCACAAACTGCAACATAACAGAAATTGGATATACAATATAGTGATTCCAAAATCCAGGACTACTCGCATCAATTGGTGCTGCATTTGCATTCGCATTTGCATTACCACACCCTGATAAAACAACAACAAGTAATAATGATAAACTTACGAGCCAAGCTCGGTATGATTTAAACATATATATATTCCTCCAATGTTTCATAATTCGTTAGCGAAACATTGGTATATACGGACCTACATCATCACTCTCTCCACTTGCTTCTTGCCTGCGGACTGAGCGGGCCATTCCATGTTTATAAAAGACAGAGAAAAACGAAATATTCCCTACATGCTTATCGCACGTTTCAACACATACGAAAGCTTTCTGTCTCCCTCTATATGTTTGTTGGCGTACAAAACGCGAAACATTAGTGAGAAACAAAACTTCTAATAAACAAAGTGCTGTTGTTACAACAGATATATATAACATTGCATCTTGCAACAGAAATTCCATCTCTTCACATCCTTATGACAGGATTATAGCATACTAATTCAATATGTAAATTCCTTATATTTTACATATTCATGTTTTTATACCTGCATTTAAGTTGTAAAAATTTTATAAAATTTTTGCATAATAATAAAACTATTGTCAGTTGGTGAAAAAAGCATTATTCTCTTCTTGTAAACAAAAAAGAATATGGAGATGAAAACAGACATGGGCCAACTAGGAGACGCCGATTACGTTCCCGATACCGCCTTTTTATCATTCCCAGCTGCAAAAACATGGCATTTAGAATTTATAATTCAACTAATTGTTATTTTAGTTGCTTCAACTTTTTATGCGGTTTCAATGAATATGTTTTTTATTCCACATCACATGATTAGTGGCGGCTTTACTGGCGTTGGGATGATTATCGGTTATTTAATGCACTACAACATTGGTGCACTCATCTTTTTATTAAACATTCCACTTCTCTTTCTTAGCTATTTTTACTTAGGAAAGAAAACAACTTTTTTAACAGCATATTTCGTTACTATATCGACGCTTGCGATGAATGTCATTCCCGTTCATCAAATCTCAGATGATATTTTATTATCTTCTGTCTTTGGCGGCGTGCTGTGCGGGGCTGCAACAGGAATCATTTTCCGATTTGCTTCTTCGACGGGCGGATTCGATATTATTGGGTTAATTGTTGCAAAACATAGAGATATTTCAATTGGTTCTATTATTTTTGCCTTTAACCTTATTCTACTTGTAATTGCTGGTTTTATTTTCGGGTGGGATATTACACTTTACACACTGATCAGCCGATTTGTAGCAAGTAAAGTAATCGATTCCATTCATACGAAGCACATTAAATTAACAGTGATGACCGTTACAGAAAAAGGAGATATCGTGAAAAGAGCTCTGCTCCAAAACGGAATTCGCGGTGTAACAATGGTTGATGCTGTCGGCGGATATACAAATCATAAGAAAAAAATGATTTACACAGTTGTTACGCGCTATGAACTAGGAGAAATTAAACGTCTGATAAGGCACGTTGATCGTCATGCTTTTATGAACATTACAGAAACGGTAGAAGTAGTCGGACGATTTAAACGTATATAACAAAACGCAAGGATGATGTCCTTGCGTTTTTATTTTCACTTTATGATATCATTGGATAACGCACGCCAAAATTCAAAATATCTGATAATTATTTTTATTCCAATCTAAAACATGTTATACTATGTATATATCATAAAAGTAAGCAATACATATAGCATCTTATTTCATTCTTATATAAATCTAGATTTTGATTTATATATTGGTTCTCCTATTCAAATGATGATGATAAAGGAGTAGAACATATGAACAAAAAAATTAAACTTATAATCGCAACATTATTTGCCATAGCAGGCGGTTTCTTATGCTTTTGGACAAATATTCATATTGGTGAAAATGTATATATTAATGGGATCGATTCTATTGTAAGCGCTTCCGTATTTGGTTCGTTTATTTTCTTCCTTTTTAGTTCAGCAGAAAATGCTAGAAAAACGACACTTTTAATAATGATCGGTATCGTCGGCGCTTGCATCTCATTTTCAACAACGAATTATGACTTACCACTGCAGCTTAGCACAGCTTTCTTCCACGGTCTATGGACGTGGTTTATCGCATTTTGCATGGCAGATATCTTTGATTTACTACAAGATGACAGTCCTGTTCAGGCGGAAAGCAATTCATAATCATTTCTTGCCATATCAAATAACCACTAACTTATAGAAATAGTGGGCGTAATAACAAATAAAAGACCATCCTTATTCAGTTCACTTTGAAAAAGGATGGTCTTTTTATATCATATATATCCATTTTAATTTTTCGACATATAGATTGCGGCTATGCAGAAGAGCCTGCACTTGTTTTTTCCCTTTGTTTTACCTTGCATGTGGCAGGAAAGGGCACTGACCGCTTCTATGCATGGCCAGATGCTCTCTCCTCTCTAAAAGAAAGGGGGATTATGTCGTTTTTTCCTTATATATAAATCTACTTTAATGTTTCGACATATAATTCACTGCTATACAGAATACATCATGTCCGCTACTGGCTTGCTCCCTTTGTTTAAAACCTTGCACGTGGCAGGAAAGGGCACTGACCGCTTCTATGCATGGCCAGATGCTCTCTCCCCTCTAAAAGAAAGGGGGGGTATGTCGTTTTTTTTACTTATACATTTAGTTTCTCAACTGAATCACTATAAATACAGGTTTCACTTTATGACAGTGTAAAGCGCTTCGTTTGTTCACTCAATCCATGAATTTGTGTTGCCATTTCTTGTACTTCTTGTGTAAACACATTCATATGTTTTGCCACTTCTTCTATTGTAACACTTACTTCCTCAGTAGCTTCAGCTGTTTCTTCACTTGCAGCCGTAACAGACAATACTTCTGTATGAATCACGCCCTGCTGCTGTTTCATCGTTTCCATTTTTTCGATCACATGTTGCAGTGACTTATTTAATTCGTTTGAAATATATTGCAGTGCCTTCATTTGTTCCGCTACGATGCTTACTTGATTGAACTGCGCATCGTACTGCTGCAACGCTTGCGACAGTTGTTCTGTCGTACCAGATGCTTCTTGCTGCATCTTATAAATTAACTGACGAATATTTCCTGTTTGCTCCGCAGTACGGTCCGCTAACAATTTCACTTCTTCTGCCACAACCGCAAATCCTCTTCCCGACTCTCCCGCTCTAGCTGCTTCAATAGCTGCATTCAAGGATAGCATATTCGTTTGCGCCGCAATATCTTCAATTGTATATAGAATTTCTCCCGTATGACTTACTTGTGTTAATAAAGAGTTGACTGTATCTTCAAACTGATAGAACGTCTCTTTCATTTCTTTTCCTTGCATAACTGTATTATGCAACATTCCCTGGCCTTCTTCGCCAGCCTGTGCCATCGCTTGCGAAATACTTTTCATATCTCCTACTGCATGTTCAACACCGCGTATTTCTTCTTCAAAAGAATGCATCGCACTCGAAACTTGTTCCATCGAAGAAACAGTTTGCGCATTACTATTTGTAATTTCTTGACTCGACAATAAAATGGTCTGGTTCTGTTCTTTCATCACATGTGTAGAAGAAAGTAACATTTCCGATGTTTGCGTTACAGAGTGTGTAGCCTTCTGCACACCTTGCAATATTCCTCTTAAATTTTCCATCATATATCCGAAAGAACGAATCATATGTCCAATCTCATCTTTCTTACGAGATGAGATGCGAAGTTCTCTTAAATCACCTTCTGCAATTCGTTTCGTTTCTTCTTTCAACATATGAAGTGGCTTTAAACCTCGATAAATAAAATAGAACAAACATACAAAGGCAGCGGCAACAATTCCTATATTAATAAGACCGAGTTTCACCATTCGATCTGCCAACAAGTTATGCATAATCGTATCAACAACAGAAGCTTTTATATCCATTCCAATCGCTCCATATACTCGTCCCTTTTCATCTTGCAACGGCACAAGAACGGACATATATTTCCCATATTTTTCATCATTTATAATGGGACTGTATACCCATTCACCTTGTTGCAGCTTTTTGATTTCTGCCTGACTACTATCAGACTTCTCCCCAATCGGTGAAGCTTCCTCGGAACTTGGCTGTCCATCAATCATAATATTTGCTTCATCCTTCTTAAAATTCAGCGTATATACATATAATGCACCGTTATATTCACGCATTTCATTTAATGTAGTTCGCAGCTTTTCATATGCGTCGTTTTTTTGAGGATCTTGTAACCACAATTCATATGTGTCTTTATCAAATTGCTTTTTCATTGCTTCAACTTGAATCTTCCCTAATTCGCCAATTGTTTGTTCGCCAGTTCCTTTCGCAGTAAAATATAAAAATATAAAATTCATACTCGCCAGCCCTAGGATGACTACAAATACAATTCCTAAAATTCGTGTTCGTAAGCTCATAGTAGTTCTCCTTTTATTGTTAAATTTAAACATACAGAATATTAGATACATAAAACTTTAAAGAGCCCTCGCATCTTTAAATTGTAAATGTACAAAACTTAAAATACCCGATAATCTTACTAATTAAAATTCAAAATACGTTATATTATGTATATAACATAAAAGCACATACTATATAAGTATAAATTGAAAAAACGGCCTAAAAATCCCCTGCTTTTAGATGACGAACAATTCATAATAAAAAATATTTACAGCTTCCATGCTATACTTTATAATAAAAGTGTAAAATTACACTATTTATTATAAAGGAGTACATATTATGGTGCTATTACTTTTGTCGATTATATTGTTTGCACTGCTACTAATAATTCAAGGTATTCGTGATAAAAATGTATTATTTACTCTGCTAGCCTGTATTCCCTTTTTCATGATTTTCATGCCTATTCTATTCTTCGTTCTTGGAATACCTGAAGAGTCACTACCTATTACAATTTCCATCACTCCATTTTGGACTATTCTTATCATCCTTTATACCTTACTTTTTGTTATAAGTGTATTAAAAAAGAAAAAAGCAGCGCTCATAATGAGCTTTATACAAATATGTAATACTGCTTTTTGGTTCTCTGTTATCTCTGGTTTTATATTATAACTACATACATTTCTGTTCTTACCGATGTTGTTGCTTAGTCTAATTTTAGATTTTCAAAAATACATAATGAATAACAAACTAGCTGACTTACACAAAAAGGCAGTGCTTCTCTTTAAGCACTGCCTTTCTCAACATGAAATGGATAATTTTAATTTACTGTGTGTACAAACACGCGCTTAATTTCTTTACGGAATCGTACAGCTACACTTACCGCCACAATCACAACAACACCCATAATAATCTTTCCGATATGATCTTCAAGCAATCCAAAAATAGCATCTATGTTGCCACCTAACCAATAACCACCTACTAAGAAGAACGATACCCAAAATAATGCCCCGCAATAAATTGTTATCGCAAAGCGGCGAAATGGTAAATTAATAATCCCTGCAAAGTATCCTGTAAAATGGCGCACACCAGGAATAAAAAATGCAATAAATACTAGGAAATATCCATACTTATCGAACCACTTTCTTGTTAAATCAATTTTACGCTGCGTTAAAAAAACATATTTTCCGTACTTTTGAATAAACGGCATACCGAGCTTGTTCCCTACAAAATATTGAATTGTCATCCCAACGCTTGTCCCTAAAAAAGAGAAAAAGATTAATAATGGTAAGTGCAACTCACCCGTATGCGCTAAATATCCTGCATAAGCTAATGTTGGCTCTCCCGGAAACGGAAGTGCTATATATTCTAACAGCAGCCCAACGAGTACAACATAGTATCCGTACTGTTGGAATAATTCATGAATCCATTCCATGTCGATCTCTCCTTCTCTTGCTGATATGCAATCTCCTATCACGTACTTATTTCTTACTTTTATTGTATAGAATCTTCTAGAAATCTGCTATTGTAATAACTTACAATAAGCTTACATTTTTGTAAGGAGATCACTTTCAGTTAAAAAACCGACATAAAAGCTCCTTTCTTTTTAGGAGAGGACAAGAGCATCTGGCCATGCATAGTGGCGGTCAGGGCCTTTTTCTACCACATGCGTGGTTTTAAACAAAAGAAGAAAGCCAGTAGCATTCATGTTGTATTTTGTGTAACATCAATTTCTATGTCGAAAAATTAAAAATGATTGAACCAAAGCAACTCCCACTTCTTATATACCATTGAAAGACTCATTCAGTTTTTCAACTTCTTCCGCAATTTTCTTCACGTCAATCCGTTCAAATAACGGTGATACATTCAAAATACGAATTGGATTTTCACTCGTATAGTTCCATCCATTCTTTGAAACTCCTAACATTTGCTGCACTTGTGCGGACGAAAACGGAAGAAACGGTTCTAATACTTGCGCAAAATTCACGATGAAGTGAATACAGTTTCTTATCGTGTCATCGCACGCTGTCTTATCCTCTTTTATTTGTTTCCACGGCTGCCTTTCATCAAAATATTTATTTGCATAGCGAACTTGCTCAAAAATCGTCTCCAGCGCTTGTTTAAAATGCGCTTTTTCAATGAATCCTCCTACTTCAACGTATAATTCTTTTAGCTTTTCTTCAATTTCTTCATTCATTTGACCAGTTGGTACAGTGTTCTCATAATATTTTCCAAGAAATTTCAGCGTTCTATTTACAAAATTCCCGTACGCTCCTAACAATTCGCTATTATGACTATAAATAAACTCCCGCCATGAAAAATCTGTATCTCGATTTTCTGGTGCATTTACAGTTAAAAAATAGCGGATTGAATCAGGATGATATTCCTTCAAAATTTCCGGGATCCAAACGGCCCAGTTTTTACTTGTCGATAACTTTCTTTTTTCAACTGTTAAATATTCATTTGAAACAATATATTCAGGTAATGCTTTTACTTGTATCCCCTGTAAAATAGCCGGCCAAATAATTGTATGAAAGGGAATATTATCTTTGCCGTGCACATAATACGTTCGGGCATCCTCTTGCCAAAATGGTAAATCATCACTATTTGTTTCTTGCGCCCATTGCTTACTTGCTGAATAATACCCAGACACAGCCTCGATCCACACGTACACCTTCTTATCTTCGTATCCGGAAACAGGAACACTCACACCTATTGGTAAATCTCTTGAAACAGCACGGTCTTGTAAACCTTCTTGTAAATAACGCAGTGTTAATTTTACAGCGTTCTCACGCCACGTACCGCTTTGCTTTACTGTTTCTACATATTCTTCTAGCTTCTGCTGTAATGACGTTAATGCAAAATAAAAATGCTCTGTCTCCTTAATTGTCGGCGTGGCGCCGCACAATTTACATGTTTTCTCTAATAAATCTAGCGGATCTAAAATAGCGGAACATGCATCGCACTGATCACCGCGTGTACCTGCACCGCAATGCGGACAAACACCTTCCACATACCGATCCGGTAAAAATTGGACACAAGTCTCGCAGTATGTTTGCTCTACTGTCTTTTTATAAATAAGTCCCTTTTCTAAAAGCTCTAAGAAAATATTCTGAACGACTTGATGGTGAGAGGCAGCGTCCGTACGAGCATAATAATTGTATGAAAAACCTAGCTCCTGAAAACATCGTTCAAATTCTTCATGATAGCGATCCGCAATTGTTTTTACACTTACCCCTTCCTGCTTAGCACGAATCGTAATCGGTGTACCGTTACAATCACTTCCTGTATTTACAATCATTTCTCAATTACTAAAACACGGCGGCACATTTATTTTACGAGACTATCACCCCATGTATACAAAACTGCTACAAGTAGAAGATAACAAAGTAATTGCAAGCGGGGATTACTTTCAAAAAGATGTAATCGAGGTAGATGTAGCCTATAATATGCTCTTATCAGAAGCAGAGCGTATCGCTTTACCAAAAAACATGATCCGCAGATGGACATTAGGAGAAATCGTAACAAGCATTTCCCAGGCAGGCCTTCATATCAAGGAACTCACAGAAGAATGTGGCGCAAAGCAAAAATGGGTCTTTCCTCCTCATGCCCCGAAAGGAACGGAAGACCGTATCCCTGGACTATATACACTCATCGCCAAAAATATATAGAAAAGCTCTCTTCAAAATGAAGAGAGCTTTTCTTCTGTGTATAGTAGTTATAAGTTGAGATAAGAGATTACCAATTGTTAGATAGGACAATTGGTTTTTGGGACTACACAACCCAAAAAGGTATAACAACACACATATCGATAATAATGATAATCATTATCAGACAATTAGGATTATACAGCATCTATTTTAGAAATACAATACATATTTTTATATTTATAAACCTCCAAAACTCCTATATATAAATGTATACATTTTTCGAACAAAAGCCTCTCTCTATGTCTCTCTTTTATACTGTTTGTTATAATTTTTACATGCATGCTTTGTCTCATGACAATGCCCTCCCAGCGCAAGAGATAAAGCGTTTTCTTTTTAAAAAATATGTAAAAATCCTAGTAAAAAGATAAAAGGCGGGGTATAAATGAAGTACGTGAGCATTCGCAAGAAACTCATCTTTATGCTACTAAGCGTCTGCTTATTGTTTAGCATTGCTTTAGCAGTAATTTTATTTTTCTCTACAAGTCAAGCACACCAAGCAGAAATATTACAATCTGATGTTTCTCGCAAAGCAACTATCTTAAAAGAACGCGGTGATTTATTCCAAGCTCAAGTTTCTGGCTTACATGACTATTTATTGGCGCACAATGAAAAAGATCTAGAAAAGTTTAATAAGGCGGGAAAACAATTAGCCGATACACGCGAAAAAATAACAAGCGATACAAGTCTCCCACAAGAAATGAAAGATACCATTAACATGGGAGGAAAATGGCGTAGCGTAATGGATAACCAAGTTCTTCCTCTTACAAAAGAAGGAAAATGGGAGGAAGCAAGCAAAATTGCCTTGCAGCAAAACGAAATTGGCGATACCATTTTAGCTAATTTCAAAAAATATACAGATCAAGAAAATGCAAAGCGGGATGAGTTAATAAATCAAATAAAGCACTCATCAACCGTTATGCAGTTCACTATTTTCTTGTCACTTATCCTATGTACAATAATAGCTCTTATACTAGCATGGTGGTTCTCTGGTAAACTTGTAAAACCTATTCGGGAGATTGATTCTAAATTAAAAGAACTAGCATCTCAAGACGGTGACTTAACAGTTCGTCTTCCTATACGTAGCAATGATGAGATTGGTGATATTGCAGCATCATTTAATCACATGCTGTCCAACTTACAAACTATTGTTAATCAAGTGAAACAAACATCCTCAGATGTGAAAATAGCTTCTGAAAATATGTTAACAGAAACGAAACAGTCTATGGACGCAACGACCTATATCCAAACAACGATGCAGACATTAGAGCATAGTATTCATTCTCAAGTTTCTAGTATTGAAGAAAGCTCTACCTCAATGGATGATATGAACGTTAGTGTACAACGTATTGCTGAATCAGCTTCTACTGTTGCAGAACTTACTGTAGCAACTTCGGAGCAAGCTGATGTTGGTAGTCACGTAATCGAACAGTCTATGACACAAATGGGTGCGATCCACAAAGCTGTTCACGCAACATCGGAAGTTGTTGAGCGCCTGATTGCTCATACAAAATCGATTGATTATGCTGTACAAGCAATCTCTAATATTGCCGAACAAACGAACCTTCTTGCATTAAATGCTTCAATTGAGGCAGCACGCGCTGGGGAACAAGGAAAAGGATTTGCTGTTGTCGCAGATGAAGTGCGAAAACTTGCAGAACAATCGAAGACAGCTGCAACAGATATTAATCAATTGCTTCATCATATTCAAAATGATACAAGCACTGCAAACACGATGATGCTGCAAGGTCAAATAGAAGCTGCTGAAGGAATTGCAATTATGCAAAAAGCTGGTTCTTCTTTTACAACCATTGTCAAACAAATTAATGAGGTATCCTCACAAATGCAGGAAGTTTCAGCAACTGCTGAAGAAATGGCTGCGAGTGCAGAAGAAATGAATACCGCCCTCGGTAATATCGCTTCTATCTCTCACGAAGTAGCAACAGAAACCACACAAACCGCAAGCTCTGCTGGTAAGCAAGTAAACGTAATAAACGACATGTCTATTATGTCTGAACAGATGAAACACGTTGTAGAAGAACTTGAGTCGCTCGTTTCTCGTTTTAGAACCGAGGCGTAAACAAGATTGTATAAAAGCGACTTATACACAGAGGAGAAAAGTAAATTCTTATAAATAAATAATAAAATATTTCCTCACTTTCTACACTATAGTCTGCTATAATTTCTATAGGAACAAAAAGTGCTTTATTTCGATGTCACTCGGAATAAAGCACTTTTTAATCATAATATCAACTAATCTTTATAAATTAATTATCAAAAGGAGGATTTATCATTATGAAATACGTGAGCATTCGTAAAAAAATGATGTTTATGATGGGAACAATTTGTGCTTTATTTGGCATCGCATTAGCTTTTATTTTTTTCTTTGCCAAAAGTGAAAACAATGTAGCAATAACATTACAAAAAGATGTTGCACCAAAAACAACGCTTTTAATGGAACGTAATAAAGCATATCAAGTGCAACTTTCGGCTTTTCGAGGTTATCTATTAACACATGATTCTGCCGAATTAGATAAGTTTTATGAAATGGATAAACAATTAGAAGATACAAAAGGACAACTATTAAACGACCCAAGTATTTCGGAAAATCTCAAAAATACAATGGAGTCAGGAGCACAGTGGCGTCATTTTATTACTGAGAAAGTGATTCCTCTTACTAAAGAAGAAAAATGGGACGAAGCAGCAAAAATTACTGCTGAACAAAATGGAACTATTTTTAAAGTAATAGGGGATTTCGACAAATATAGCAATGACGAAAATAAGAAGTGTGATCAACTTATCGAGCAAGTAAAAAATTCATCCTCACTCGTTAAATCTATTGTTCTTATCTCTCTTATCCTTTGTACAGTTATTAGCATTATGGTAGCCTGGTGGTTCTCTAGTAAACTTGTGAAACCAATTCAGGAAATTGATACAAAGCTCAAAGAACTCGCTTCTCAAGATGGGGATTTAACAGCACGTTTATCTGTAAAAAGCAATGACGAAATTGGTGCCATTGCCGCTTCCTTTAATCAAATGTTAGAAAACCTCCAATATATCATTGGACAAGTACAAAAAACATCGTTAAATGTACGAAGTGCTTCTGACAACATACTAAAAGAAACAAAGATTTCCATGGACACAACAACTGATATCCAAATGACAATGTCTGAATTAGAAAATAATATTCAATCGCAAGTTTCTAGTATCGAAGAAAGTTCTACTGCAATGGATGACATGGCAATTGGTGTACAACGTATTGCCCAATCTGCTTCCGCCGTTGCTGAACTAACTGTAACGACTTCTGATCGTGCAACTGAAGGTAGTCAAGTAATCGAAAAATCAATTACGCAGATGACAACAATTCATGACGCAGTGAATGCTACATCTCAAGTTGTCGAACGTCTTATCACTCATACAGAGCATATCGATACAGCTGTTCAATCGATCTCTAATATTGCAGAACAAACAAATCTTCTTGCATTAAATGCTTCCATTGAAGCGGCACGTGCCGGGGAACAAGGAAAAGGATTTGCCGTTGTTGCAGATGAAGTACGAAAACTTGCAGAGCAATCGAAGGCTGCTGCAACAGGCATTAACCAATTACTTCACCATATTCAGACTGATACGAAGACTGCAAATTCAATGATGGAACAAGGTCAAATAGAAGCTGCTCAAGGCATTACAGTCATTCGCGAAGCCGGTTCTTCCTTCGCAACCATTGTCGAACAAATCAATGAAGTATCTTCACAAATGCAAGAAGTCTCAGCGACTGCAGAAGAGATGGCTGCAAGTGCAGAAGAAATGAATGCTTCTCTTAATAATATTGCTTCTATCTCAGGTGAAGTAGCAGCAGAAACAACACAAACTGCAAACTCTGCTGGAGAACAAGTAATCATCATGAAAGACATGTCTAGTAAATCTGAGGAAATGAAACATGTTGTAGAAGAACTCGACACACTTGTTTCTCGTTTTAAAACAGAGTCTTAAACAGGTTTATCAGAATCGAAAATCAAACGTTTGGTCTTCACACGATTACGAAGGTGTTGAAACAATCTCATAATCGTAAGATAGATTATGTGCGATAAGACGAAATGCCACTTTCAATAACTTATTCACACATGCAATGGATGCAACTTTATGACATTTGTTATAAGGTTGCATTTTTAATTTATCGTAGTACTCCACGAAATGATTGTTCCTAACGCGACTTTGGTGAATCATATCTTGCATCATAAAATACAACATTTGTCGTAAATGTCTATTGCCACACTTAGTGATTTTATTCTTGTAAAACAATATGCTGAATTGAAAACATCTTATATCGAAGAGTGATTTCCACATTTTAAAGATGATCTCTATTTGCCAACGCAAAGTGTATAATTGATGTATCTGGTACTAGGAATAAAGCTATACTTTATACAAATGTCGTAGATTTAATTTCGAATATTCCGTTTCTTCACACTATATATATCTTTAAACAATAATAAATTATTCATGCCACGCTATAAAACAATGCATATGGCAGGAAAAGCCCTGACCCGACTAGATGCTCTCCCCTCCTCTAAAAGAAAGGGGTTTTTATGTCGTTTTTTAACTTGGATATATATAAGAATGTAAAAAACTCATATCGTTATTAAAACATTATCTTTTTGGTATGTAAATCCCAAATTCTTATTATAAGTATATAAAAATTTCCATAGTAATATTTTACAAACAGAAAATAATTATATTAAAAAAACAATAAACCTTTTCTTTTCATAAACTCTAATCATTTTAACCTAATATTCCCACAAGAAATAGCAAAAAAAATGTTTACAGTATAATAAAATAGCATCTCACATGCCATCCGCCTATATTTTCGTATGCAAAATTGCATACGAAACAAAGAAAAATTACAGTAAAATAAGAATATCTTTAAACGATTTACTGTAAATCAACTTTTAATATTAATATACAAAAATAAGAATTATATTTTTTATAAATAATATTTTCTCCTTACTTTCCACACTAAGGTCTGCTATAATTTTCAATATCAGGTAATAATATCAAATTATAATATTAATTAATCTTAATAATTTAATATTAAAAGGAGGATTTTATACTTATGAAATACGTAAGCATTCGCAAAAAAATGATGTTTATGGTAGGTACAATTTGTGCCTTATTTGGCATTGCATTAGCTTTTATTCTTTTCTTTGCCAAACTTGAAAATAACATAGCTGTAACATTACAAAAAGATGTTTCACCAAAAACAACGCTTTTAATAGAACGCAATGAGGCATATCAAGTGCAACTTTCAGCTTTTCGAGCTTATCTATTACAACGTGATCCTACCGAATTAGATAAGTTTTACGAGCTAGATAAACAATTAGAAGATACAAAAGGACAACTATTAAACGACCCAAGTATTTCACAAGGTATTAAAAACACAATCGAGTTAGGAGGACAGTGGCGTCAGTTTATTAATGAAAAAGTAATTCCTCTTACTAAAGAAGGAAAATGGGACGAAGCAATACAACTTACCGCTGAACAAAACAAAACTGTTTATAAAGTAAGCCGTGATTTCACCAAATATAGCAATGAGGAAAATACGAAGTGTGATCAGCTTATCAAACAAGTAAAAGACTCATCCTCACTCGTTAAATCTATCGTTCTTATTTCCCTTATCCTTTGTACAATTATTGGCATTATGGTAGCTTGGTGCTTCTCTGGTAAACTTGTGAAACCAATTCGAGAAATTGATACAAAGCTAAAAGAACTTGCTTCTCAAGATGGTGATTTAACTGCACGACTAGATGTAAAAAGTAATGACGAAATTGGTGCTATTGCCGCTTCCTTTAATCAAATGTTAGAAAATCTACAATATATTATTGGACAAGTGCAAAAAACATCTTTAAATGTACGCACTGCTTCTGAAAACATATTAAAAGAAACGAATACTTCTATGGATGCAACAACGAGTATCCAAACAACAATGTCCGAATTAGAACATAGCATTCAATCGCAAGTTTCTAGCATTGAAGAAAGTTCTACTGCAATGGATGATATGTCAGTTAGTGTACAGCGTATTGCCCAGTCTGCTTCTGCCGTTGCTGAACTGACTGTAACTACTTCTGACCGTGCAAATGAAGGTGCTCGAGTAATCGAAAAATCAATTACACAGATGTCAACAATTCATGACGCAGTAAATTCTACATCTCAAGTTGTCGGACGTCTAATTACTCATACGAAACATATTGATACAGCTGTCCAATCTATCTCTAATATTGCAGAACAAACAAATCTTCTTGCATTAAATGCTTCTATTGAAGCAGCGCGAGCTGGAGAGCAAGGAAAAGGATTCGCCGTTGTTGCAGATGAAGTACGAAAGCTTGCCGAACAATCGAAAACTGCTGCAACAGGTATTAACCAGTTGCTTCATCATATTCAAGATGATACAAAAACCGCAAATACAATGATGGAACAAGGCCAAGGAGAAGCTGCTCAAGGAATTACAGTAATTCGCGAAGCCGGTTCTTCCTTCGCAGCAATTGTAGAACAAATTAATGAAGTATCTTCACAAATGCAGGAAGTTTCAGCGACTGCAGAAGAGATGGCTGCAAGTGCAGAGGAAATGAATGCTTCTCTTAATAATATTGCTTCGATCTCCAATGAAGTAGCAGCAGAAACAACACAAACCGCAAACTCTGCTGGAAAGCAAGTACACATAATGAAGGGCATGTCTGCTAAATCTGTGGAAATGAAACATGTTGTAGAAGAACTCGACACACTTGTTTCCCGTTTTAAAACAGAGTCTTAAACAGGTTTATATTACTAATCATATAGGAACCTAAAAATTTATAAATCACACAAAAAATGACATAGAATATGGATTCTATGTCATTTTTATAGCACGATTTTAAAAATAAAGTGGAGTTTTTGTTCAAGCTTATTTTTCTAACACATCTGAGTAACTTAATTTTAAATCATCTGTTTTAATTGCACCTGTTGAAGTAGATAATACATTTACTTTTGTAACTGTATTCTAATAATGGGTCTTATTCATTAAATGTAAAATAGATTTTATGTATACACATAAATGAAACAAAAGGAACTCCCAAAATGAACTGCCCCCTCAATTGTTAGACCCAACTAATAATTTGGGAGCAGTTTTTTATATTCTCAAAACCCTCGGTACCTCTAGGCTGAAGGGTATGCAATTCCTTCATCATAAATCAATAAAAAAATTTCCCCTTACTTTCCATACTACAGTCTGCTATAATTCCCAATATCAGGTCATAATATTAAATCATAATATTAATTAATCTTTATAAATTAATTAATAAAAGGAGGATTTTATACTTATGAAATACGTAAGCATTCGTAAAAAAATGATGTTTATAGTAGGTACAATTTGCGCTTTATTTGGCATCGCATTAGCTTTTATTTTTTTCTTTGCCAAACTCGAAAATAATATAGCCGTAACATTACAAAAAGATGTTGCACCAAGAGCAACACTTTTACTAGAACGCGGTGATGCATATCAAATACAACTTTTAGCCTTTCAAGATTATCTATTACAGCATGACCCTGCCGAACTAGATGAATTTTATGAAATGGACAAACAATTAGAAGATACAAAAGGAGAACTACTAAACGATCCGAAGACTCCTCAAAATATAAAAAAAACAATGGAGTTAGGAGCACAGTGGCGTCAGTTTATTAATGAAAAAGTGATTCCTCTTACTAAAGAAGGAAAGTGGGACGAGGCACTAAAAGTTGCCGCTGAACAAAATAAAACTGTTCATACAGTAGTCCATGATTTCACCAAATATAGCAATGATGAAAATGCGAGGTGTGATCAGCTCGTCCAACAAATAAAAGATTCATCTTCACTCGTTAAATCTATTATCTTTATTTCTCTTATCCTTTGTACAGTTATTGCCATTATCGTAGCTTGGTGGTTCTCTGGTAAACTTGTGAAACCAATCTATGAAATTGATACAAAGCTCAAAGAACTTGCTTCTCAAGATGGGGATTTAACAGTACGATTACATGTAAAAAGTAATGACGAAATTGGTGCCATTGCTGCTTCCTTTAATAAAATGTTAGAGAACCTCCAATATATCATTGGACAAGTACAGAAAACATCATTAAATGTACGTAATGCTTCTGACAATATACTAACAGAAACGAATATCTCTATGAGTGCAACAACCGCTATCCAAACGACGATGTCCGAATTAGAACATCATATTCAATCACAAGTTTCTAGTATCGAAGAAAGCTCTACTGCAATGGATGATATGGCAGTTAGTGTACAGCGTATTGCCCAGTCTGCTTCCGCCGTTGCTGAACTGACTGTAACAACTTCTGATCGTGCAACTGAAGGTAGTCGAGTAATCGAAAAATCCATTACACAGATGACAACAATTCATGACGCCGTGAATGCTACATCTCAAGTTGTCGAACGTCTAATCACTCATACAGAGTATATCGATACAGCTGTCCAATCGATCTCTAATATCGCGGAACAAACAAATCTTCTTGCATTAAATGCTTCTATTGAAGCAGCGCGAGCTGGAGAGCAAGGAAAAGGATTCGCCGTTGTTGCAGATGAAGTACGAAAGCTTGCCGAACAATCGAAAACTGCTGCAACAGGTATTAACCAGCTGCTTCATCATATTCAAGATGATACGAAAAACGCAAATTCGATGATGGAACATGGCCAAATAGAAGCTGCCCAAGGAATTACAGTCATTCGTGAAGCTGGTTCTTCTTTTGCAACCATTGTCGAACAAATTAATGAAGTATCTTCACAAATACAAGAAGTCTCAGCGACTGCGGAAGAGATGGCTGCAAGTGCAGAAGAAATGAATGCTTCTCTTAATAATATTGCTTCTATCTCGGGTGAAGTAGCAGCAGAAACAACACAAACTGCAAGCTCTGCTGGAGAGCAAGTAAACGTAATGAAAGACATGTCCGATAAATCGCAGCAGATGAAACATGTTGTAGAAGAACTCGATACACTCGTTTCTCGATTTAAAACTGAATAATAACAAAAGCATTCCTTGTTATAGGGAATGCTTTTTCCTATAAGAAAATACTGTGAGCCAGATCACTGCATCTTCACTGCAAATCCGCTATAATGAGAATAAATATCATTCATTAATAGAGGTGCTACTATGTCTCACACTTTAGAAGATAAAGTATATGCCAACTTGGAAGCTGTTATTGACCCTGAACTTGGCGTCGATATTATCAATCTTGGGTTAGTATATGACGTTACAACTGACGAACAACAGAATGCTGTTATTACAATGACAATGACTTCAATTGGTTGTCCGATGGCTGGGCAAATCGTATCTGATGTCAAAAAAGTATTAGCAACAAATGTCCCTGAATTAAACGAAATTGAAGTAAATGTTGTTTGGAACCCACCATGGACAAAAGATCGCATGTCCCGGCTTGCTAAAATCGCATTAGGCATTCGTGATTAAACGAGAAAAAAGACCTGATATGAGTCAGGTCTTTTCGTTTCTTATTTTACTCCTACCGCATCATATGCTTTCTTTACAGCTTGTACTTCTTTAGAATTTTGGCCGTATAAATCTGTAGCCGCTTGAATTGTAGCTTGGCGCATCATCTTAAAGTTTGAGTTTGCAGTTAAATATTTTGAAAGAGCGCGGTAATAAATTTTTTCTGTCGCTTCGCGGCCTACGCCATTTACAGCAACGTCGTAATGCGTACCACCTTCAGAAATTAAATATGCCGCTTTATTATTAATGCTGCTGTTAATATGAACTCCGCCATTATCATACTTTCCTGTGTAACGCTTACTATAATGATCTGGGTAGCCTTCACTTGGCTTTAATGGATTTGGAAGAGAAGCTGGATTACTTAAAGAACGCAATGCATCACCTTGTTTACCTGGCGTATAAATATCTTCTCCAAGCTCCCAATCATCACGGTCTACCATTGCTCCCATAATATCAGATAACGATTCATTTAATGCACCAGATTCATTTTTATACTCTAGATTTGCAGTGTACTCTGTTACTGCATGAGTGAGCTCATGTGCAATAACATCAAGTCCTGCTGATAATGGAATGAATACTTCCCCATCACCGTCTCCGTACATCATTTGGACACCGTTCCACGCTGCGTTATTCCACCCTTCCCCTACATGAACAGTAGAAATCAACTTCGCTCCCTCGTTATCAAATGAATTACGGTTGAATGTTTTCTTGTAATAATCGTATACTTTCTCAGCATTAGCGTGCGCATCAACAGCTGCTTTATCCTCGAAGAATTTATTTTTACTTTCTATTTCTTCACCAGTATATCCAAGCCATTGTGAGAATAAGTTGAACCAATTTTCATCCATATTTTTTGCATCAAATGTATGAACACCTTTTCCACGTTTCCCATCGAATAAATGAAAAGCCCCAGTTTTTGAGTCCTGTGCAATTTCAAAACTTGTTCGATTCCCTAACACGCCGTATCCAAACCCTGTGATATGATCAATCGCATTATATTTCTCAATTACATTTCCGTTTGTTGCATCAATAAAGTAATGCCAGTATCCTGGTGCTGGTTTTGAAACGGATGCTTTTACAAGATATGAAAGATAATAGTTTCCATCTTTTTCATATACATATAAGTCTTTTTTAATGCCATCATAGTTATCTACCTTGCCAATTTCTCTCTCAATATCAGCCTTCGCAGCATTTACAGCCTCATCTTCTGAAATGCTCGCATTCGCTGGAATATTTTTATCTTCTAAATTCGGGATAACTTGCCCGAAAAACGCTTTTACATTGTTATCTTTATCCAACGCTACTGTTTGATCAGATCCATAAACAGGAACACCATTATGTTTTTCAATAAGCTTCACATGTGTCGTTTCTGCCTGTGCATCTTTTTCTTCACCAACGACTTCAAAATGTTTCTCAATATTTCCTGCTAATTTAAACATGTCTTTTTTACTCTTTAAATACTCAAACACCGTTTCTTTTTTATCTAATCCTTCCGGTGCTTTCCACTCTTCCCCAATAAAAGATGGTGTCTGGAACTCTTGGTTGTATTGAATCTTTTGCTCATCTGCATATGTACGTGACGTACCTAATGTCGCAAATGCTCCTAAAGCCATAGACAAAGCTACCGTTGAAGATAAAACCTTCTTTTTCAAAACCAACACTCCCCATCCCTATATTTTTGACACTTTTATACAATTCTAGGGGAATTAGTAATAACCTTTATTTGATTTTTTAGAAAATTTCGACAGAATATTCAAAAAATAGCAGCGTCCTCTTTAGACGCTACCATTGGAATACACTTATTGTTTTTTCATTTCAATTACTAAATAATGGGCTGTTTCCGCCGCTTGAATACGAATATCTTCTTCAATTACTTCTGCTGCATCTCTCATTACTAACGTTTCACCATTCACAACGCCGCTTCCCTCAATTTGAACTAAATAAGCTTGACGCCCTTCACCAACTGAAAATGTACTCTCTTTTCCTTCTTCTAAAGCAAGCGAGTACAAGTTTGCATCTTGATGAATTTCAATCGGTGCACCTCCATCAATTGGCGAAACCATGTGGAACCATGTATTCTCACGTTTATTCCAATCAAATTTAAATTCACCGTAATTTGGTGTATGACCAGTACGGTCTGGTAAAATCCAAATTTGCAGAAGACGCAATGTTTCATCGCCTAAGTTATGCTCACTATGGAAGACGCCTGTTCCAGCACTCATATACTGCACATGTCCACGCTCAATTGTTCCGCGGTTTCCCATACTATCTTGGTGTGTTAATGCTCCGTCCACTACGTAAGAAATAATCTCCATATCACGGTGCGGATGCATCTCGAATCCTGTTTGTGCTGCTACCAAATCATCATTAATAACACGAAGTGCACCGAATCTCATATTATTTGGATTATAATAATCTGCAAATGAAAAATGAAAATGTGTATTTAACCAACCGTGATTTGCTCTTCCCATTTGTTTATGATCAACTTTTTTAAACATATTTTTCACCTCATATTATCTCGAATTCGAGATAATTATTTAAAATTTTTTTGAACTGTACTTAAAAAATTGTGCTGCTTACAAGCGGAACTACTACTGTATGCTCCCCTGTCTGATTCGTACTAATTCATTAAATTGTGTTGCTTAGCTTTGTAACTACAGTTTAGAACTATACTTAATAATTGTCAATTACTTTATTTTTGTAAGTTAAAAACTAAAACATAGTGCGCACTATGTTTTAGTTCGCATACCTTCTTCTATATTCTCTCAGCTTTCTCTTCGCAAACACCCTTGCATCTTTTTCAATCCACCGCTTTTCATACATTTCATCTCCAACGTACAATAACTTATGTTCGTGCTGCATGTCGTGCCGAAACTCATGCAACAATGTTTCTAGTACGCCCTCATACTTCTCCCACATACAAACAAAAATGAGCCGCTTTTCTTTATGGTAAAATCCGCTCAAAGGAAATAAAAATTCTTCTTCCTCTTCTCCTAATCGTATTAACACATCATTCGTTTCGCACGTATCACAAAAAATAACAGGTACCTCACGTCGTTCAATTAATGAGAAAACATCCCTCTTTACTTGATTTACATCCCATGGAAAATCATCATCAAGTACATACCAGTTCCCAGCTTGTTGATATATCCTTTCAAATGGGAGTTGCATTTTCATTCTCCTTTCTCTTTACTCTCTGTTACTTATATGTCACATTGGCTCTTATTTTAAACATACATGTGTGTCACAAAATATTTAAAATTATATATGCAAAAAGGGTTGATTTCATACCCGTCATTAGATTATAATGATTATAAATTAACAAACAGTATAAAATAATAATTTAAAGGGGATTGATCATATGAACACGCAAGTAATTGAAGCATTAAACAAACAAGTAGCAAACTGGAACGTTTTATTCACAAAATTACACAATTTCCATTGGTACGTTACAGGACCTCAATTCTTTACACTTCATGAGAAATTCGAACAATTTTATACAGAAGCAGCTACGAACATCGATGAAATTGCAGAGCGTATTTTAGCAGTTGGTGGCAAACCAGTAGCAACAATGAAAGAATATTTAACATTATCTTCTATTCAAGAAGCAGCTTACGGAGAAACTGCAGAAGGGATGGTCGAAGCAATTATGAAAGACTACGAAATGATGCTCGGCGAACTGAAAAAAGGCATGGAAATCGCACAAAATACAGACGACGAAATGACATCTGACCTACTACTTGGCATCTACACAGAACTTGAAAAACACACATGGATGTTACGTGCATTCTTGAATCAATAAGAAAAGCAGAAGCGGCTCGTCCAGAATGTGAGGGGGATGGAGTTTCTGACGTAGAGGTGCTTTTTACCTCGCAGGAAGAAGCGAAGCCACCGAACATTCTAGCCGCTGGAGCTGGACAATAGAAAAGCAGAAGCGGTCGCCGATATATCGGCGACTTTTATGATATATCGGCGCTTCGACACAATATAAAGACCCTCCGACGATATTCGACAAACAACACATATCAAAAAACCGAGTGGGACACCCCCCACTCGGTTTTTATCATGTTAACTGCTTCCACTTATTCCCCATAACTGGTCTTTTGTAGCCTTTCATTTGCACAAACAATTCATCAGCTGTTTGTGCTGAAACAAGCAATTCTTTATTTGATGGATTCATAAACCCTTCTTCTGCTGCACGGTCCACCATTTGTAATAATGGTGTGTAGAATTCTGCAATGTTCAGCAAGCCAACGGGCTTTTCATGAATCCCGATTTGTGACCAACATACAACTTCGAACAGCTCTTCAAATGTTCCATATCCACCTGGCAATGCAATAAATGCATCAGCAAGTTCACTCATTTTCGCTTTTCTTTCATGCATTGTTTCTACTTCAATTAGTTCTGTTAAACCGCGGTGAACAATTTCTCCTCTAAATAATCCACGCGGCATGACACCTGTTACGCGGCCGCCTAGCTCTAATACTTGATTCGCTACTTCTCCCATTAATCCAACGCAAGAACCGCCGTATACAAGCTCTATATTATTCTGAACTAGTATTTTTCCAAGCTGACGAGCTTCTGTTTGAAACTCTGGACGCTCCCCAACATTTGATCCTGCAAACACACAAATTCGTTTCATTCTGCCACCCCAAAGCCATATATTGTTATGCTACAATGTAATCATACTACATATTGAAAGGATGAGGGAAGGATGAACACGAATGAATTTCAAAGTTGGGTGGAACAATTTTATCATGAACGCGGCTGGTCCCAATATAATTCTTTTATTCGCGTTAATTTTTTAGCAGAAGAAGTTGGCGAAGTTTCTCGCGTTGTACGCGCTATCGAAATCGGCCGCGATCGCCCAGATGAAACGACGAAGACCCAAGAAGAATTAACAATCGAATTAAAAGAAGAACTTGGTGATGTACTCGGAAACCTTATTATTTTAGCGCAAAAATATAACCTAGATTTGCAAGATATTATGGAAACACATGTGAAAAAACTTTCTAAACGATTCGAATAATAAATGAGAATTATTTTCAACTATGATATGATTATATTGTAATAATATGAAAGGGGTCTTTTAATGTTATCTCCAAAATTACGTGAAGCACTAAATGATCAAATGAACTTTGAATTTTACTCGGCCCATGTGTATATGGCAATGGCAGCATATTGTACATCAGAGAGCTATGATGGATTTGCGAACTTCTTTCTTGTACAAGCAGAGGAAGAGCGTTTCCATGCTATGAAGTTGTACAATTATATTAACGATCGCGGCGAGCGTGCGATCATCACTGGATTCGATCATCCAAATAACGAATACGAATCGATTTTATCTGCTTTTGAAATCGCCCTTGAGCACGAGCGCGAGGTTACAAAACGTATTTATAACTTATCTGATATTGCATGGGATGAGCGCGAACACGCTACCATCACCTTCTTAAAATGGTTCGTTGATGAGCAAGTAGAAGAAGAAGCGTCCTTCGATAGCATCATTCAAAAATTAAAGCGTATTACAAGTGATTCAAACGCATTGTTTATGTTAGATGCCGAATTAGAAAAACGTACATTTACTCCGCCTGCTGAGTAAACAAAAAAGCAATGAGCCCGCTGCTCATTGCTTTTTTTGTTTTATCCCGCTATTCGTGGGCAGTAAGACCCCCACCTCAAGATTGAGAGAAAATCGGAGAAGATAGGCGGGGGATAACTGCCCGTAAAAGCCCGATTAGCGAGGGCTAATAATCAGTAGCCCCCCACTGATTAAAGTTTCACTTTATAGCATAACCCCGACGATAATCGCTGATAAAGCACTTACTAATGTTGCACCTTATACAAGTTTTAATCCGAAAGAAGATACATTTTTAAAAGAAAAAATGTACAAAAAAAGCATAAATCGACCGCTTTCGTCAATTTATGCTTCTTACATTGTAAAGTTGGAATAAAACAACAGGTATAATGCCCTGTAAGTTCGTAGATTATAGTCATTAAAATCGAATGCTTAATCATCATTTTTATGTTAACATAGGTGTATTGTAGTATATAATATACTCAGTTGGTAGACACAGTTTTTTACTGGACAAGTCCATAAGCTAGAGGAAGCAACTAGCCTTTTAAAATTTACTATTTCAGATTCGGTGATTACTTATAGTTCATTCGAATGTTCCAACGAATTGAAAAGACATATTGACGGGCAATAGTAGCTTTAAGAGCATCTTGCTCTAAATCTTTGTGTAAAGTTTTACAAATTTCCTCGAGTTGTTACGGACGAAGAAATCTTACCTGTAATGGGAAATCTTCTTTCATTCCCAAAAATTTAAGAAGTATTGCTATCGTAAAGGAGAATTGGAGATGCCAGAAACAATCACTCAAACAAAGCCTGAACAAGAATCATTACAAATTTCTGCTAACCTAGGACAGCTTGATGTACTTGATCAGCTATTAAAGCCTGAAGTTCAAGAGTCTTTAACTACATTAGTAGAACAACTTCCAAAATTAACTGAGCTCGTTAACATTTTAACAAAGTCTTATGATTTCGCTCAAGCAGTCGCTACTGATGAAGTATTAAAAAATGATACTGTTGGAGCAATCCAAGAACTTGCAGAACCTGTAAAAGATACAGTGAAAACCATTGCTGCAACTGCTATCGAAGCGAAAGATCGCGCTGAAGAAAGCAACGAAGTTATTGGTCTTTTTGGCCTTTTAAAAATGCTAAAAGATCCGCAAGCACAAAAAATGTTTCGTTTTGTAAACGCTTATCTTCAAATTACTGCGGAACGCAATCATAAATAATTCTTTCTTACACAACAATTAGTAAAGACGGGGGATATCATACTATGTCAAAACAAATTGTCATCTTAGGTGCTGGTTATGGCGGACTTCTTGCAGCTTTAAATGTACGTAAACATTACAGCAAATCAGAAGCACAAGTTACAGTTATCAACCAATATCCAACACATCAAATTATTACGGAACTACACCGCCTTGCAGCAGGAAATGTTTCTGAACAGGCAATTGCTATGCCATTAGAAAAACTTTTCAAAGGCAAAGATATCGATCTTAAAATCGGAACAGTTGAGTCATTCTCAGTAGACAAAAAAGAAGTAAAATTAGCTGACGGCAATACTTTATCTTACGATGCTCTTGTAGTTGCTTTAGGAAGTAAAACAGCTTACTTTGGCATCCCAGGATTAGAAGAAAACAGCATGGTATTAAAATCTGCAGACGATGCAAACAAAATCTTCAAACATGTTGAAGAACGCCTTCAAGAATACGCAAAAACAAAAAATGAAGCTGACGCAACAATCGTAATCGGCGGCGGCGGATTAACTGGCGTTGAGCTAGTTGGTGAACTTGCTGATATTATGCCAAAGCTTGCAAAAAGCCACGGCGTAAATCCGAAAGAAATCAAGTTATTGCTTGTTGAAGCAGGTCCAAAAATCCTTCCAGTATTACCGGATGATTTAATTGAACGTGCAACTACTAGCTTAGAAGCACGCGGCGTTCAATTCTTAACAGGCCTTCCTGTAACAAACGTTGAAGGCAATACAATTGATTTAAAAGATGGTCAAAAAATCGTTGCAAATACGTTCGTTTGGACAGGCGGCGTTCAAGGTAACCCTCTAGTAGGTGAATCAGGTCTTGAAGTGAACCGCGGCCGTGCAACTGTTAACGAATACCTTCAATCTACTTCTCATAAAGACGTATTCGTTGCAGGTGACAGTGCAGTTGTCTTCGGTTCAGAAGGCCGTCCATATCCGCCAACAGCACAAATCGCTTGGCAAATGGGCGAACTAATTGGCTACAATCTATATGCACATCTAGAAGGAAAAGCATTCGAAGAGTTTGCACCAGTAAACTCTGGAACACTTGCAAGTTTAGGCCGTAAAGATGCAGTTGCTATCATCGGAGCAAGTTCAACTCCACTTAAAGGCTTACCAGCATCTCTAATGAAAGAAGCAAGTAACGTTCGTTACTTATCACACATTAAAGGTCTATTCAGCTTAGCTTATTAATCTGACTGATAGCCCGAATCATGTTTATCTATGATTCGGGTTTTTATTTGATCAAAATTCTCTACATAACTTATTCTACAAGAAATTGATATACACCTTTCGAATTTTCTAAATATACCGTCTACTTCGTTACAATTTTGTGTATTGTAAATAATCCATGTACTCCTCTTGTAAAGAGAAGTTCGCCATGCCTAGGCGGGCACAAAGGTAGTAGAGTAGAGAACTGAAACAGATTTCTTTAGAGATGGCTTTGCCATCTCTTTTCTGTTCTAGCTTCCCCTCATCAAACCATCCTCCTTACCCCGAGGGATTCTTCGATGTTGCATTTCCAAGTTCTTCCCCTATTCCATGGTCTTCACCTATTAACTCCAGGCTCGACTTTCTCCTATTGCTAGAGGGCTCTTGACGAGGCAGCAAGGTTCACTTTATGTTACGGTCTGCTAATTCGCTCGCACTTCTAGTAGGAAATTACTTTGCCACAGGGCCTCAACCTTAGAATTTCTCCCCCGATTGTCTGTCAGCTACTAGGCGACTTGCTCTTACCTAGACTGGACTTTCACCAGTGAGCAGCGCCCAGCTTAGCTGGGCGCGCAACAAAAAAAGCAATGAGCCCGCTGCTCATTGCTTTTCCTATTTTATCTTATAACATAACCCCAACGATAATCGCTGATAAGACACTTACTAATGTTGCACCGTATACAAGTTTTAATCCGAAAGAAGATACAACATTTGCTTGCTTTTCATCGATACTCTTCGTTGCACCTGCGATAATTCCGATAGATGAGAAGTTCGCAAATGATACAAGGAATACAGATAAGATACCAACTGTACGAGGTGCTAAACCGCTCGCTGCTTTTCCTAAATCAAGCATCGCAACGAATTCGTTTGTTACTAATTTTGTTGCCATAATTTGTCCAGCTGTTACCATCTCAGATGCTGGAATACCCATGATGAACGCTAATGGTGAGAACACATATCCTAAGATTGTTTGGAATGTAATACCGAAAACCGAATCAAATAGACCGTTAATTGCTGCCATCAATGCAATGAATCCGATTAACATTGCCGCTACTGTAACTGCAATTGAAAATCCTAACATAATGTACTCGCCTAGCATTTCGAAGAACGTTTGGTGCTTGTCCTCTTGTAACTCTAAAATATCTTCCTCTTCACTCACATCGTAAGGATTTAAAATGTGAATGATAATAAATCCACTAAATAAGTTTAAAACAAGTGCTGTTACAACAAATTTAGGATCAATCATTTTCATGTAAGAACCAACGATTGACATGGAAACTGTCGACATAGAAGATGCACAGAGTGTATATAAACGATTTTTTGGTAACTTACTTAGTTGATCTTTTACTGTAATGAAAACTTCACCTTGGCCAACAATTGCCGCTGCTACTGCATTATAAGATTCTAATCTTCCTAAACCATTTACTTTACTTAATAAGAATCCAATTGCTTTAATAATGACTGGTAAAATTCTAAGATGTTGCAGAATTCCAATTAACACCGCTAAGAAAATAATTGGAAGTAATACAGAAAGGAAGAATGTGAATTCTCCTTTATTTACCATTCCGCCGAATACAAAGTTAATTCCAGCGTCCGCAAATTTTAAAATTGTACTAAATCCATCAGAAATCCCTTTAACTAAATAGTATCCAATCTGTGTATTTAGTAAGAAATATGCTAATCCTAATTGAATAACAAGCATAATAGCAATTGGCTTATATTTAATCTTTTTCCGATCGCTACTTACAAGAAACGCTAGTATAAATACCGCAATTAATCCGACAAGAAACATGACAAATTTCATATTTGAATCCTCCATTTTGTAGTCTGATCTACCATGATGTACCAGTCGTCTAACGATAGACGTCTGACAATTTAGATTAAAAAAATAATTCCTTCAAAAGCAAATTACCGCCTACACTAGTAAGCGTTTGCATTAAACAAAATTCTATACTGAATAGTTATTGTGGAATATGAGAATGATATCATTTTGTTTCATCCATAAATCGATTGTAAGCGTTATCTTAGCAAAAAGCAATACATTTCTTCAAGGGAAAAATAGACAAAAAAAGGAACATAGAGTCCCGCCTCTATGCTCCTTCGCGTTACTAACCTATTTGTTTTTCTTTTTCAATCACTGGATCTTCCCAGCATTCTGCATTTTTTAATCCCGGAATAGAACTTGCATGGAATACAGGATCTTTCCCTTCTTTCTTCTGCTTCACATAGTCTTTAAGTGCAGCAAATGCAAATTTACCAAGAAGCGCAATCGCAATTAAGTTTGTGATTACCATGAAGCCCATGAATAAATCAGCCATATCCCAAACAATTTGGACAGCTGCAACAGAACCGAACATAACCATTCCAACTACGGCAAAACGATATACCGTTAGTCCAAGCTTGCTCCTTTTAATAAATTCAATGTTCGTTTCACCATAGTAATAGTTTCCTAGTAAGGAACTAAACGCAAATAAGAAAATAATAATTGCTAAGAAACCACTTGCCCATGATCCAATTTGTGAACTTAATGCAACTTGTGTTAATTCAATACCTGTTAAACCTGGCGTTTTGTAAGCACCAGAACATAGTACGATAAATGCTGTAGATGTACATACTAAGAACGTATCAACTAATACACCAATCGTTTGAATGTATCCTTGCTTTGCAGGGTGAGTTACGTTCGCTGTTGCCGCTGCGTTCGGCGCACTACCCATACCTGCTTCGTTCGCAAATAAACCGCGCTTAATACCCATCATAATTGCAGCACCAACGCCGCCGCCCACTGCTTCTTTCAAACCAAATGCACTCATGAAAATTTCTGAAAATACATCTGGAAGCAAGGTAATGTTTTTAATTACAACAAACACCGCAATTCCAATATATACAATTGCCATTGGCGGTACAATCAGTTCTGACATACGTGCAATACTCTTAACACCACCGAAAATAATAACCGCAACTAAAAGAGAAAGTACAATTCCAACTACATAACGCTCAAGACCGAATGCATTCTCAAATGCAAGCGTCACTGTATTTGCCTGTACAGAATTGAAAATTAGCCCATAACTAATTGTAATTAGGATTGAGAATAAAACTCCCATCCAACGTTTATTTAAACCTTTTTCCATATAATAAGCTGGACCACCGCGGAACCCGCTACCATCTTTAATTTTAAAAATTTGCGCTAATGTGCTCTCTACAAAACTTGAAGATGCTCCAATAATCGCAATTAACCACATCCAAAATACCGCACCTGGACCTCCCATAGAAATCGCTAGTGCTACCCCTGCTAAGTTCCCGATCCCGATGCGGGCTGCAGAACTCATACAAAAAGCTTGAAAAGAAGAAACGCTACCTTTTTTACGCGTTTTTCCTGTCAATCCATCCGTCATTAAACGGATCATTTCCCCTAGGTGACGAATTTGAACAAACTTAAGTTTAAAAGAAAAATAAAGGCCTAAGCCAATTAACATCGCAATAATTACATAAGTCCATAGAATATTATTCGTTGCTCCAACGAATTTTTCTAAAATGCTAATCATGTTGTCCCTCCCTTTTTTTCTTACACAAATTCAATTATAATTTAAATTCAATCGAAAATCAACAATTTTCGACAAAATAACAACTCCATATCACATTACCTCTCACATGCTCTGTTTTTCTTTAAAATACTACAGAATGCAAACGCTTACAAAAATAAAACGTGTGTCACATTTTCTAACACGGAAATATAATCCATCAAAAAAGCACAATTCCTCCTAACCGAATTGTGCTTTTTGACATGAATTTATATAAGTTGCTGCTATGCAGAACAAAATACGACCTGTGAGTCTTCTCTCTATAAATCGTTTAACAGTCTAATATTATATTTTAGAGTCTACAATAAAATATTAGACTGTTAAAAAATATAAAAACCCCATCATTTTCATTTAAATAATATTAGCTACAATCTCTCGCGCGCGATTGTCCACTACTTCATAATAAATTTCTAACCCTTTTCGAGTGCCCGAAACAACTTTCGCAGCTTTTAATTTCGCTAAATGCTGACTAACTGTACTTTGAGGCATTCCCAATTTTTCATACATTGTTGTCACATTCGTAGGACCTTTTGTAATCAACGTTTCAACTAAATTTAAACGCACAGGATGTGCCAATACTTTTAATACCTCAGCAATATCTTCATAGTTTTCTATTGTTTTAATCATATTTTATTTCTCCTTTATATACATATATATATATTTCGAATACGACGATTCATTATATTATTCGAAGGGATTTATCATTTTATGTCCGTCGTTTGAAAAGTTTTTAAAAAAATTTTAGAAATAAAATTAACGTAACTACTCAGCTATACCTTTTAGAAATTTAGAAAAGGGTATAATTCTAGTGAAGATGTGTCTCTCTATTATTTATAAATTCATTTTTTGGCATATAAACTGCTGTCATGCAAACATGGCAGGGGCCTGCACG
>NZ_JBALLY010000078.1:0-5369 GCF_036963045.1 Bacillus sp. JJ864
TGTTATGTATTATTTTAGGTGTGTTTTTTTATACATGTATATAAAGAAACGCATTCTAAAAAAGAATGCGTTATAAAATAGAACTAATAATCAAGCGAGTGCCGAGAATAATTAAGGTAATACGTAATAAATTGATAATGGCATTACCACTTAATTTTGTATTAATATAAGCTCCCAATTTTCCACCAATCCATGCCCCGGGGATTAAAAAAAGAGCATAGAGCCAGCTAACATTACCAAGGTAAATGTGAGTTGCTGAATTTACAATTGAAGATAAAAGAACAATAAACATGGATGTAGCAACGGCGATTTGTGCCGGAAAAGAAAAAAGAAGCATCATTGCTGGAACTAATAAGGCACCTCCGCCAATCCCGAATAACCCAGAAATAAAACCTACACCAAATGAAATAATGATAGCAAGAAGAGGCGGAAACTGATAGGTGATGGTTTCTCCTTCTGAAGTTGTAAAGGAACGTTTAATAGTAGAACTGTTTGAAAGGGAGAGGGGTTTCAGTTTATCTCGTAGCATTAGTAAAATCGATACGAGAATAAGAAAGACGCCAAAATATAAAGAAAAAGATTCTTGATTTAAAAATTTATTTGCCCATGATCCGATGATTCCTCCAGGGCCACTCCCGATAAATAAAATAAGACCACTTTTGTAATCTACTCGTTTATGCTTCATATAAGTAAGGGTAGAAGCCAAACCTGTAAATACGACAGTAATAATTGAAGTACCGACGGCTAATTGCGGGGAAAGGCTATGTAAGCCAATCAGTAAAGGAACGATAATGATTCCACCACCAAGGCCAACTAGACTTCCAATCGTACCTGCTAATAATCCAACAAGTAGTAGCATAATATATTCCAACTGTAACATCTCCTCTTTTGTAGCAAATACATTATTCATTATACAACGTTTTGAATAAAAATGATGTATGTTCACAAAAAGGTCGCCTTCTACATAGAGAAGACGACCTTTTTTTAGAAAAGAAGATTTAATACGTAATAGCATAAAGCAGCTAATGAAGCTGAAATAGGAAGTGTGATAACCCATGTAATTAACATGCGTTTTGCAGTTCCCCATTTTACACCCTTTACGCGATGTGAAGCACCAACACCTAAAATAGAAGATGAAATAACGTGTGTTGTACTTACTGGTAAATGAATGAAAGTTGCGCCGAAAATAACAAGTGATGATGATAAATCAGCAGCTACACCATTTACAGGGCGGATTTTCATAATTTGTCCACCGACAGTTTTAATAATTTTCCATCCTCCAATAGAAGTACCAAGACCCATTGCAGTCGCACACGCGAGTTGGACCCAAAAAGGAATATCTGTTGAAGTGTGATAATTATTTGCAATAAGTGCCATTGTGATAATACCCATTGCTTTTTGAGCATCGTTTGTGCCGTGTGTGTAAGCTTGTAATGCAGCTGTGAATATTTGGAATATACGGAAATTTTTATTCGTTTTCGTCAGGTTAAAGTTTTTAAAGAAAACTTTAAAAATGCTATACACGATGTAACCAATGACGAAAGCGATAATTGGTGAAGTAACTAAAGCTTCAATAATTTTAATAAAACCTTTATAGTTTAATGAATGTATACCAGCAGCAGCGATAGCTGCCCCAGCAATAGCACCGATAATTGCATGAGATGAACTACTTGGAATTCCATAGTACCAAGTAATTAAGTTCCATGCGATGGCAGCAAGCAGCGCTGCTAAAATAACGAGACTACCATTTGGTAATGTAAATGGATCAACAATATCCTTTGTAATCGTCTTTGCTACACCCGTAAATGTCATTGCACCTAAAAAGTTCATAATAGATGCCATAAGAATGGCTTGTCGTGGCTTTAAAGCCTTTGTTGAAACAGCTGTTGCGATTGCATTTGCTGTATCATGGAATCCGTTAATAAAGTCGAAAGCTAAAGCACAAATGACAACTAAAACGGTTAAAATCAAGAGTGTATCCATGATCAAACTCCTTATGCGTTCTTCATAATAATTGTTTCTAAAACATTTGCTACGCTTTGACAGCTATCAGCAACTTCTTCTAGTTCTTCGTAAATTTCTTTGTATTGAATAATCTTAATCGGATCTTTCTCACGAGAGAACAAATGTTTAATCGCATGTCTACGAATATCATCACATTTGGATTCGTAATCTTTAATTTTGATTGCATTTGTACGAATATCGAGCAGTTTTTTATTTGACATCAATTCAATAGAAGAAGCAATTTCAATCGCACACTGATTAATTGCATCAACGAATTTAATCATGTACTCGTCTGCTTCTGTAATAGAGTACATCTCAAATAGACCAGCACTATGATCTAAACCGTCCAATACATCATCCATACTCATTGCAAGTTGCAAGATGTCTTCACGTTCAATTGGAGTAATAAACGCTTTGTTTAATTCCATAATGATTTCGTGAATATATGAGTCGCCTTTTGACTCATATTCTTTCATGCGCATGGAGAATTCTTTTAAATCACTTGCGTTTTTAATTTTGTACTCCACAAAAAATTGCGCGCCTTCTTTTAAATTTTCGGAAATATTCGTTAGCATTTCTGAAAATTTATCTTTTTTCGATTTGAAAACCATATTGTTACCCCCACCAAAAAATAGTTATGTAAAGCATATTGGCTAGTTCATTCTATCAAAAAGCTGTCGTTTTTTAAAACATTTTATCGAAAAGTTTACAAAAACTTAACATTAGACATATTGAAAAATTAGCAATATTAATAAAATATTAGTAATGTTCTCCTCTATAGAATGTCCTTTTCTCATAAAAAGTATGACTAATAAAGAGAGCTTATACTTGACGAATTATAGCGATATCATGGAAAATTTGTAAAGGTATAACGTACATATATACATTTGAAAGTAACATAGAGGAAGTGGATGAATGAAGTTCAGCAGCACTCATTTACAAAGAGTACGGGAGTGGTTCAAAAAAAGAAAAAAATTGCGAATCGCATTGTTAACGATAGGTTTTGTTTTCTTATCCTTGTTTATCTTTGTGAATATAATGATCACAATTCAAGATATTTCGGCATTAAAACAAGCAGTACCTCAGCCAACAGTTATTTATGATGCAAATAAAGAAGTAGCGGCGACATTGTCTTCTTCAAAAACGGATGGAATTAAACGAAAAGACATTCCAGATGTTATGGTGGAAGCTGTTGTCGCAGTAGAAGATAAAAAGTTTTATGAACATCGCGGTGTTTATTATAGCGGAATTTTTCATGCGATTGTTAAAAATATAACAGCAGGAGAAGTTGTTGCTGGAGGAAGTACAATTACACAACAGCTAGCTAAAAACGTATTTTTAACACAAGATCGGACGTTTTCACGAAAATTAAAAGAATATTTTATTGCAAAGAAAATTGAACGCACATATACAAAAGATGAAATCGTAGAGATGTACTTGAATCAAATTTATTTTGGTGAAGGAGCTTGGGGGATTAAAAAGGCGGCAAAAACGTATTTTGACAAAGAAGTAAAGGAATTGACGATTCCGGAAGCTGCTACTTTAGCTGGATTAATTAAAGCACCTTCTATGTACTCACCTTTTAAAGACTTTAATAAGTCGATTACAAGAAGAAATGTTGTTCTCTCGTTAATGAAGGAACAAGGGTATATTACAGAGAAACAATTTCAAATAGCAAAAGATGAAGGGCTTTCACTTCATCGCGGTGTCGAAGATAAATATAAAGGAAAGTACTCTCAATATGTTGATTACATTGTTCGAGAGGCAATGAATAAATATAAATTGACACAAAATGAAATTTTATCAGGCGGTTATCATATTTACACAGAATTGAATCCAAAAATGCAAGAAGCTACAGAAGAGGTTGTAAATAGTGATCATTATTTTCCAAATACTACTTCTGATCAGATCATGCAAATAGGTGTTGTGCTTATGAATCCCAAAACGGGCGGTATTCCAGCCCTTGTAGGCGGGAGAGGGACGTATCAATTTTTACAGTTTAATCATGCGGTACAACTAAAACGTCAGCCAGGTTCCACATTAAAACCCCTAGCAGTGTATACACCAGCATTAGAGCAAGGATATGAGGTATACGATGTCTTAAAAGATGAACCGCTTGAAATTAATGAATATAAACCAAAAAATAGCGGGAATGTATATCATGGTAATGTGACGATGTATGAGGCAATGGCTAATTCATATAATGTACCTGCTGTTTGGCTATTAGAACAAATTGGTTTAGAAAAAGGTTTGAAGTCTTTAAAACGTTTTGGTATTCCACTTCAAGAAAAAGACCGATCGTATGCGTTAGCGCTAGGAGGGATGAGTGAAGGCACCTCTCCTCTTGTTATGGCACAAGCGTATGCAACATTTGCAAATGATGGTGTACAAATGGAAGCACATGCGATTCGGGAAATTCAAGATGGTGAAGGGAATACAGTAGGAAAATGGTATAAAAAAGAAATTCATGTTACAGATGAAAAAACGGCACAAAAGATGACATACCTATTAAAAGGAGTTGTAGAGAAAGGAACCGGGAAAAAGGCGAAACTTAAAAATGCAGAGACTGCTGGAAAAACAGGCACAACACAATTAGCAGATGAATCAAATAACGGCTCAAAAGATTCATGGTTTGTTGGCTATACACCAGAATTACTTGCATCCATTTGGGTTGGTTACGATAAAACAGATAATGAACATTTTGTGCCGGCTGGTAGTCAAATAACGACAACAATGTTTCGCGACATTATGAATAAAGCAATTGGAAAGCCAATTCAAAAAAACTTTGATTTGTCTCTTATACCAGAAGCAGAGTATACAAAACAATTACAAACCATTGAAGAAGAAATGAAGCGAAAAGAAGAGAAAAAACGACAAGAAGAAAAACAAGGAAACGAACAAAAAGGGAGCTTGATGGATAAAATAAAGGAATGGTTTTCATCCTTTTAAGAAGTAGATCCCAGATTATTAAATAATCTGGGATCTATATATAGTTAGCACGGGGAGCGATATTGCTTTAGTCACAACGTCTTTCGCGTCGTTTACATTTCTTTCTTTTGCACGTATCTCTCTTACAATCTTGGTTACGTGTTTCATTATCATCGTTGTTATTAGCATCGTTATTATTTTCGTTATTGTTATCATTATTGTTGTTATCATCATTATTATTGTTATTATAGTTCCAACGCATGCTTTGAACATGGAACGTTGGTACATACGTAACCTGACCATCAACTTCTAGAAGAATATGATCTCTAGTACGGCCGACAACAATCCCTTCTATTTTTTTCGGACCTTGATTCAATTGAATTGTTTCTCCTCTTAGACGGCTAATAACACTTCCAAAACGGGTTCCGCTTACAATG
>NZ_JBALLY010000078.1:5388-6399 GCF_036963045.1 Bacillus sp. JJ864
TAGGTTCTTCATTTTGGTTATTTTGGTTGTTGTTTTGTTCATTATCATCTGATTCTTCAGATTCATCTTCATATTGCTCAGCAAAGCCATTAATATGATGTGACGGATAGTAAACAACACCATCGTCAGTTTGTACTACACAAAAATCATTTTGAATTTTTAATAATGTTCCCTCTCCTTTTTCTGGACCTCCTAAATTAACACTTACGTTTGTGCCAATTAAATTTTTAAAATTTCTCATCGCATTTTGAGAATAAAACGAATTATTGTATGGATACATCATACATAGTTCCTCCTTAATGGGGTTTTTTCTATTTAAATCATTTGTCGTTATATGATATTCATCTTTACAGGACAAGACCTAGGATACTTGACTAATTTATAAAAAATGGGCGTATACATAAAAAGACAAGCACTCTGCTAGATTAAGAGTGCTTGTTGAGTTGAATATTTATATTTGTATGCATATTGCGCTCGGTGTTAGCTAACGTTGTATAAGAGATGATAATATTTCCTTTGGCAATTGGTTCATAAGTAAGATCATCGTATTGGCCAGTACTTTTGTTATGGACTGTTAGTTCGATAGAATCGAGGTTGGCATGTGCATATTTTTCTTTGATTTGTTTAGCAATTGTTTCTAGTTGCTTATAGGAAGTGGCATCAGTAATCACCATTCCCTTTAGAACAATTTTTTCTTGTTGTCTAGTTTGCGTTAGTGGTATGTGGTTTTCTTTTATATATAGGATGTGATAAGGAATGGTATCGTCATTTGATTCAGCTTTTGGTTTATTGTATTCTCCAATTAAAAAGAGTGCAAAACATAATGTTATACATGACATGAGAAGAATCCAAAAGCGGATAGATGATAATACTTTCATCAACATTCACCCTCGTTTCGTATAAGTTCTTTCATTATGAATTATACAAAATGAGCATTAAATTAACGTTAAGCTGAGGTAAAGAAAAGTAAAGGTAGGTAGTTTTTTGTATACATAAATACAAATTGAAGAA
>NZ_JBALLY010000078.1:6515-7628 GCF_036963045.1 Bacillus sp. JJ864
TGCATAACAGCGACTTATAGGTTAAAAAATCAAAATAGATGTATATAGAAAAGTCTCTTAGATTTGTTATGGTTAATAAGAAGCTATAGGATACAATAGAATTTGTAAAGAGTGTAAACGTACAATGAATTGTTCATAAATGAAACAACGCTTTCAATTTGTTTTATTCCAATATATTATAATATGATTTTTGGATTTAGAGGTAGATAGGGGATGGTGTTCAAATGATTTCTATTGGGTTAACAGGATGGGGGGACCACGATTCTTTATATAAAGATGCATATGAAACGAAGCATAAACTGCAAACATACAGTGAGCATTTTCCCATTGTGGAAATAGATAGTTCTTTTTATGCTATGCAGCCTGTGAGAAATTATGAGAAATGGGCGATAGAAACACCGTCAAACTTTTCATTTATTGTAAAGGCTTATCAAGGAATGACAGGCCATATGCGCGGAGAAATTCCGTTTGCAAATATTGATGATATGTTTCACGCATTTAAAGAGTCAATCGCTCCCCTTCAAAAAGCCAATAAGCTAAAAATGGTATTATTCCAGTATCCACCTTGGTTTGATTGTCAAAAGAAAAATGTGGATTTATTACGTTATACAAAAGAGAAAATAAAAGATATCCCGTGTTCATTAGAGTTTCGGAATCAGACTTGGTTTTATCCACAATTTCGTAATCGAACGTTGGAATTTATGAAACAAGAAGGTTGGATTCATACAATTTGTGATGAACCACAAGCGGGAATAGGCTCTATTCCAATTGTATTAGAAGAAACGCATGAACAAATGACCTTAGTTCGGTTTCACGGACGCAATGTACACGGGTGGCTCGATAAGGGAGAGAACTGGCGGGCTGTTCGCTGCTTATATCGCTATAATAAACAAGAATTAAAAGAATGGGTAGAACGGATAGAAGAATTGAAAGCAAAAACAAAGGAAGTTTATCTGTTATTTAATAATAATTCTGGCGGAGATGCAGCAGATAATGCGAAACAACTCATGGATATGCTTGGCATTACGTACGGGGAACCTAAGCCTGAACAACTAAATTTATTTGAGTGAAGTGAAGTATCATTCATTACTAGTCAAAATAAAGTGAAACTTT
>NZ_JBALLY010000078.1:7800-54700 GCF_036963045.1 Bacillus sp. JJ864
GGAGATTCTAGCCGCTGGAGCTGGACAATGCTTTTGCAGAATTTTGAGGTGGGAGTATTACTGCCCACGAATAGCGGGATAAAAAGAAAAACACTGTACAAACAGGGGGAATGTACAGTGTTTTTCTTTATGAAAAAAGAGGGGTAACAATGTTACTGAGCGTTTGGTTGATTCATCAATTGTTGGATTCGTAATAAATGATAATGGTTATCATTATCAATGTCAATGATTTTTGTATCTTTTTTCTTAAAAAATTTAAAGTTTACAAAAAACGGATTTAATAATATAATAACAACGTTTATGTGATAATAATTATCAGTATCATTCAAAGGGGCGGGAATAGATGAAAAATCCATGGAAAGTGATGACAACAGTTGCTGTTGTTTCCTCACTGTTACTTTCAGTAGGGTGTGCAGGTAAGAAAGAAGAAACGGCAAAAGGAAAAAGTACATATAGTGTACCAGTAACGGATTATACATTTGATACAGCAGCAAATATGTTTGCATATGCAGAATTCGAATTAGCTGGTGAACCGTTAGCAGAAGGTTTAGGGCTGGATTTAGATATTTTAGATGCGAAAAAACGAAATAAACCAACGAAATTTGATTATATAGCTGGCATTGAGTCTTATGAATACTCAGAAGAAGGGATGTATGAGGTAGTAGAAAAATCAGGACTTGGCTTCCATTTGCTTGATGCACCAATTGTACAGAAGATGACAAAAGAAACAAATAAAGAAGCTCCGTCTTGGCTAGAAGAGCGTTTTTATACACTAGCAGATAGTGTAGGATATCCACGTAAAGAAATTTTTGCAAATATGTATCCGACATTTATGGAATATGCTGGTGGTGACCCTCATTATATGCAAAAAGTAGATACGTCCGTATATGCAGAAAATGATGATAATACATATGTACCAGCTTTCCAAATGGATTTTAAAACATTGCGCTGGGACCGTTCGAAAATGAATAAAACGTTAACACCAGCAGCGTACGGTTCAACATTTTTAAAGCAAACATTATGGGCAGGGGATTTTTTAGGTGGTTTTCATACAGTAGATAAGGACGAAGAATTAGAAGCTACATCAAATACGCAAGATCAAGATCCGAATATTCGCCTTGGAAAAAGTAGTGCTGATGGTATGCAAGGTGTTATTTTGACAGAAGAAATTTGGAATAAACTTGCATATATTCGCGATGGTCTATTCTATGATGCGAATGCAAAGCAATTAACGAACGGAGCAGGAAGTAAATATAGCCCTGAGAGTGGTCTTGTTTACTTACCTCATGAGATTAAAGTAAATGAAGATGAAAAGAATGGCATTGCGAAAGCTGGTCAATTAGAAGTGAAAGACGCACGTAGTATGCTTCGCGATCAATGGATGATGTTATGGCCAACTGCCGAATTTTTCGGAATGGCAGATCAGCGTCTGGATAATAAAAATGTAAACCGAGCGTTCCAAGCAGCATTTGACGGTACGCCTTTTGCCAAAGCGGCAACAGAAAATACAGATCTTGATGTAGCGAATGATGTGAAAGCAGATGATCCTTATTCATTGAATCGTGATGTCATGTTACAAGTCTTTAAAAATATTGAAGCAATGCATTATAATAAGGATACAGGTGCGTTTGTTACAGAGCATAGTGGAACAGAACAAGGCAAACGTATTGATACGTTTGACGTAGGTTATATGGTAGAAGCACTTCGTATATTTCAGCGTGCCATTGATGGTATGCCGGTTGGATATGCAAGCGGGTCAGAGGCACAAGGCTTACAAACAGAAGAAGGAAAACGTGCCCTTAATATGATTAAGACGCAAGCAGATTTCTTATTAAAGAATATGAAAACAAAAGATGGTTTTATGGCAAATAGCTATACAATTGGAAAAGGACAAGATACTGAACCTGTTACATTAGAAGCGCAGCTTGGAGCAATCCGAGGATTAACAGCGGCCTTTTTAGCGACGAAGGATGAAACGTATCGCGAAGAAGCGCGTAAACTATATGATTTAGTAGATCGTAAAATGTGGAATAAAGAAGCACATGCATATGAAACGAAAAAAGGTGAAATGAAATATACGCCGTATACAGCTGGAAGTGTATCAGCAGTGTTGCGTGTTGCATTGCAAAATTTAAGTAATACAGATACGGATAAAACGAAATATGATTCATTAGAACAAAAAACGATTACTTCTCGTTATGTTGATTTTTATGAACAAGTAATCAATGGACCTTCATTAAAAGAAGGGATGCAAACAAGTGAGTTTTGGGATACAGGCGATGTTTATATAAAAGGGAAGTTTGGGAATGCTGATAAGGACAATGTACCGCAAATTCAATCAGGTCACGGTAAGTATGGTATTGCCCCAATTCTCGTTAATGTTGAAGTGAAGAAAGAAAAATAAGTTTATGATATTACTAAACCGAACAAGTTGATAAACTTGTTCGGTTTTTATGAAAAAAGGGTGTAACAAGGTGAACTTTCCATCAGTAGGAGATATAGATAACAGGGAATGCTCGGTAGAGTGAGAAAGAAGGGTTAGATAATGAAGCGATTGTTTATGGCGGTTGTATTACTCCTATGTATAGCGATTTTTGCAAGTTGTGGGATGAAAACATTAGGAAAAGAAGAAAAGCGAAGCACTGCTGTTCATAGTAATAACATTGTAACGAGTGCTGATGGGAAATGGATTTATACAGCAAATATTGATATTAATACAGTAACAGTTATGGATGCAAAAAGTAGAAAAGTAGTGTCAGAGATTCCAGTTGGTAAAGAACCGAGACAATTAACAATCAGTCCGGATGGAACGAAATTATATGTTTCTTGTATGTACGATAATAAAGTTGATGTTGTTTCACTTGATAAGAAGAAAGTGATTGAACGAATTCCAACTGAAATTGAACCATTTGGTGTTGTTACAAATCCAAATGGAACGAAGTTATATGTATCGAATTTTCGCTCCGGTAACGTATCAGTTATTGATCTTGAGAAGCAGAAAACAGTACAAAAGATCGAAATTGGTGATCGCCCACGTACGCTTGCAATGACAAAAGACGGAAAGAAATTGTATGTACCGCACTATTTAGAGGGGAAAATTAGTGTTGTAGATACAGAGAGTAATAAAGTGAAGAAAGTGATTACACTTGCATCTTCACCGGACAAAGAAGACCATAAAAAGAGTCAAGGAATTCCAAATACATTAGAGCAATTTGTTATTGCACCAGATGGAAAAACAGCTTGGGTTCCACATATGCTTACAAATGTAGATACACCCATTCAGTTTGAAGAAACAGTTTTCCCAGCTGTGTCGATTATTGATTTAGAAAAAGATGAGGAAATTATAAAGCAGCGGAAACAATTATTCGAAGCGATGAATGTGAAAGATACAAAAAATGAAACGATGATTGTATCAAATCCATATGACGTAGTTTTTAATGAAAAAGGCACGAAGGCATTTGTAGTTATGTCTGGTAGTGAAGATCTTATAATGTTTGATTTAACACGTGGAGGAAATGCAACACAAATTGTAAGGCGCATTCCAGGAAGTAATCCACGCGGTATTACGTTGCTTCCAAAAGAAAACACATTAGTAGTTCATAATGCGATGAGTCATGATCTGGCTTTCCTAGAAACAGGGGGAGATGATTCATATGCAAAAGTGAAAGCTGACAAGAAGACAGTTAAATTAATTGAAAAAGATTCCTTATCAAAACTTGTACGTGAAGGAAAAGAAATTTTCTACAGTGCAAATAGCGACAAATATGCAGCAGCGATTACGGGAAACAACTGGATGAGCTGTGCAACATGTCATAGTGATGGAGAAATAAATGGTTTATCACTATTGACACCAAAAGGGAAGCGAAATGTACCAAGTAACGTCTTAACGACAAAAACTGGTTTGTTTATGTGGGATGGATCACGAGATGATTTTACAGATTATATCCATACCGTACAAGGTGAAATGGGCGGTATGATGGAACTAGATCCTGGAAAAGAACTTCCAAAAGATGTGCAACATATGTATGATGCTTTGCAAGCTTTTTTAGATGATCCGAATTCGTTCCCTGTTCCAAAAAGTCCGTATCGTCACGGAAATGGAGAATTAACATCTACTGCGAAAGACGGAGAGAAATTATTTAAAGGAAAGGCAAATTGTTTAACGTGTCATGGCGGTGATAATTTCACAAATAGCACAAAAGCTGTTGATGAAAATAGTAAATTAACGACGAACAATACAAACTTTCTTTATAACATCGGAACGGCCAATGAAACGGATACAGGTTATGATGGGGATGCACGTGGTGCTTTCCAAAATAAAAGGCAAAAAGGGTACTTTGATCCCCCGACACTTCGCGGTGTGTGGGCGACAGCACCGTATTTACATGATGGTAGTGCGAAAACCGTTGAAGAGGCAGTAGACAAACATCAATATGAAGAAAAGCCACAGCTATCGAAGCAGGAAGTACATGCAATTGCGGAATATGTAAAATCAATTCAATAGAAAAATAGCGGCGTTTGTCCCGCTATTTGCGAATAGTAAGACTCCCACCATCAAGAAGAGAGGTGGGAGTCTTATTGCCTATAATGACAAGTTTGATTCAACTAATAATCAGCCGAGAAAGCGCTTACTAATCAAAGTTAAATGTTAGCGCTGTTCTTTTTGTTGTACGTATTCCTGTAAATCAAATGGTGTAACTTCTTGAATAAATTCTCTGGAAATAAGAGATTGAATAAGGGTACTTTCGGTAACGACAGTACCTGTTTTCTTTTTGTAAGCTTGCTGCAATAAACTTAGCTTTTCTAATGTTTCTTTCGGTAATTCAATTGTTAATGTGTTCATATTTCTCCCCCCTATTATTAGAGTATCACTAGAAGAGGAGAGAAACAAGAAAAGAGAAAGATATATATAAGGTGTTACAGAAAGTATATAAAAAGAAGGTAACTATTTTCGAAATAGTTACCTTCTTTTTATAATCCCTACAGTAAGTATTGTTAAGCAATACCGATGTATTTTAAAGTTTTGGATGGAGTACTATGATCAAAAAAGTGTTGTAAAAAAGCAATATCTACGCCAGATTTATAAGCACAATATCCCCATGTTTTGCGAAGTGTATGCGAGCTAATCCCTTCTAAACCAACTTCTTTTGCCGCTTTGTTTAAAATGTACCAAGCATGTTGTCTTGTGATAGATTTTGTTCCTTTTTGAGATTTTAATAATGGTTCATTGCGCTTCCATACTTTTCGTTCTTTCATATATTGTTCAATTGTATGTTGCAATTCTTCATTTACAGCGAACCATTTATGTTTTTTCATTTTGTCATTATAGAACAAAATAGAATGACGAACATGCTCATTTTCATCGATAACATCGCCAACTTTTAACTGCAATATTTCACTTACTTTTAATCCTGAATTTACAGCTAATACGAATAATAAAGCATCACGTTTTGATGATTGTATTAGTATATCTTTGATTTTTTCTAATTGTTTTTCGTTTTGAATTGGTTGTCCAACTTGTTTCATTTCACGCACTCTCCTCTTTTATATGTGTAAAGGAAAGGATTAACTAGTTATTACTGTAAAGGAAGTGTGTGAATTTCATGTGAACTTCTCGTGAAATTAGGACAAATTATTTGATTACTTCCACTTTTGGCAAATGAAAGTAAAAGACAACGCCATTTTCTTTATTATAAACGCCGTAATTAGCATGATGTAATTCTAAGATATTTTTTACGATGGATAGTCCAAGACCAGTTCCGCCCGTATGACGGCTACGTGATGCATCTATTCGATAGAAGCGATCCCATATTTTATCTAAACTTTCTTCGGGAATCGGCGCACCGTTATTTTCAATTTCAACTTGTACTGTTTCTTCATACTCACTGACAGTTACTTTGACTTGTTCTCCAGCTGGTGTATAGCGAATCGCATTGCTTAATAAATTGACGACGACTTGTTCAATACGATTTCGGTTTGCTTGTACATAAATATTGGAATCAAATGCAAGCTCTACTTGTAAATTTTTTTCTTCGATACTAAACAATAGCTTTGTGTATACTTGTTGAATTAATTCTCCTATCGAAAAGTTTTCCAATTCTAATTTATATGTGCCAGATTCAAGTTTTGCGAGTTCTAGCATTTCGACAATAAGGCGGTTCATGTTATCAGTTTCTTCTAAAATAACGTCAGTATAATACGAAGTGTCTTTACTTACGCCATCTTTAATACCTTCAGCGAAACTCCGGATTACACTTAATGGCGTTTTTAATTCATGTGATACGCCAGAGATAAATTCTTTTCTTGTTTTTTCTAGTTGTCGTTCTTTTTCAATATCTTTTTGTAGCTTTGTATTTGCTACATGTAATTTATCGATTCGGTCCTTTAAATTTACAGAAAGAGAATTAATGCTACTTGATAGACTTCCTATTTCATCCTCTGTTGATATAGGGAGTTTTTCAGAGAAATCAAAGTTAGCCATTTTTTTTGTAACACGATTCATTTTAATAAGAGGATTTGCAATGATTTTCGAGTAATAGAACGATAATAAAATAATGACAATAAAGACGATAATTAACGCATAGACATAATAATCTTTCAAAACAAGCATAGCCTCATTAACAGGCTGCAATGATGTCATTGCAAATGCAAATTCTTTTATTTCTCCATTTGTGATAACAGGTTTAACAAAAATCTGACTTTTGATTTCGTTTTCCCCGCCTAATGTATATGTTGTCATTTCATTCGTATTTGTTTTCCCTAATGCGACCGAAAGCTCCCAATGTTGGATGCCTTGCATTAATGTATCCTTATTTGCAAGGCGAATATCGTTAGTGGAAGGAGTGTGTAATTTTGATATGGTGCCATCAAAGGTGTTTACGTTATTACTAAAATCTTTTGCATATAAGTTTCTTTTGACATCTGTAAGTTGGATGCCAAATAGCTTTAAATCTGAAATGATATTATCATTTTGCCATGTTCTATTATCAGCAGTAGTAATCGCAACCGGAATAATCATATCGTTTTTTAAGATTCCTTGTACACGGATTGGATCAGAAACTTTTAATCCTAAATTGATAAACGAAGAATATTCGGAAATTGTGAACGTATTATTCAATGGAATGAAAAATGTTTTATTGGATTTATCAACAATTTCAATATGATAATTTTTATCATCTTTAATAATGCCATTGCGGTCTAATAGCACGAGTTCAGCGCTTGTTTTTTCATAAAACTCTTGTTTTAACTTTGAGAGTTCCTCGAAGGACCCGTTGCTTTTTTCATATTTGTTTACAAATTTCTCGAAATTAGTCTGGACCGTATGAACTTTTTTATTAATGTAAAATTTCTCTAAAAACAGTGATTGTCCAAGGAAAAAGAGTAAAAATGTAGCAGTAAATAACGCTGATGTTAATAAGAAAAGCTTAAACACAATACTTCTTTTTTTCACTTTTTCACCTCATAAGTTGTAAATTCCATATTCATCACTTTATTATAACAAACGAATAAACACAGCAGGAGAGAAAATCTTTCACATGCTGAGAGAGTTTATTTTAAAAAGTCATATAAAATGAGATATCTATTAGTAGAGGGATAAAAAAGAACTTGCCAGACGTATGACAAGTTCTTATCGGATTTATGATTGAATTGCTGCATCTAATGCAATTTCAATCATTTCGTTAAATGTTGTTTGGCGTTCTTCCGCAGTTGTTTCTTCACCGGTAAAGATATGGTCACTTACTGTTAAGACAGATAATGCATTTACACCGTATTTTGCAGCTAATGTATATAGTGCAGTTGTTTCCATTTCAACAGCCAATACACCGTAGTCTCCAAGTTTTTTTACCATATCCATGCTCTCACGGTAAAATACATCGGCTGTTAGGACGTTACCAACGCGGATGTGTAACCCTTTTTCTATACCAGCATCGTATGCTTTCTTCAATAAATCAAAGTTTGCACAAGGTGCGAAATCAAATCCCGGGAATGTTAAACGATTTATGTTAGAGTCTGTACAAGCAGTCATTGCGATAATAACATCACGAACTTTTACGTCTTTTTGAATTGCACCGCATGTTCCAACACGAATTAAATTCTTTACCCCATAGCTTTGAATTAGCTCGTTTACGTAAATAGAAATAGAAGGAACTCCCATACCTGTACCTTGAACAGAGACACGTTTTCCTTTATATGTTCCTGTAAATCCTAGCATACCACGCACATTGTTGTAGCATGTTACATCTTCTAAAAAATTTTCTGCAATATACTTTGCACGTAAAGGATCTCCAGGTAATAAAATTGATTCTGCAATTTCGCCTTCTTTTGCTCCAATGTGTATGCTCATATAAAATCCTCCTTGTTATGTAAATCGGTATTACTTAATATTACTTCACCTTGTAGTATACACGAAGTAGAGCGTTTACAATAGTGTATTTCTATCTATTCAGCTATTCGGGAGAATAAGATTCCACCTCAAAATTCAGGGAGAAGCAAAGGAAATGGGGGAAGAAAACTCCTCTGATGGAAGTTTCATTTTAGAATTCATTGTACTCGCTTTCTTACATCGGTTTTAGCCTTGCACGCGACAGGAAAAGTGCTGACACCTACTATTCGTAGAGAGTAATTATTACTTACTTCAGACAGAATAAATTAATTGTGCACTAATAGATGTTTTTGTATATGTAATAATCAGAATCGTGTTACAATTTACTTAAAAATAGATAGGTGATTTCATGAAAAATGTAATTATAGCAGTTATTGCTTTGCTTCTTATTGTTCTTGGAGGCTTTTATATGAAAAAATATAAAAATAGTGAAGAAACAACAGGGCAGATACAGCAAGTGAAGTGGCAACTGCATGATATGGATGTAAATGAAATCGCGAATATTATATTTCAATTGCAAAATAAAAAAGGAGCTGAAATTCGCGGTGTAAACGACCACATTCGCATGTTTATTGTGGACAAGCAGTTAACACAATCGTATCAAGTGAGACCAACTTTTGTTGGGAATGGTTCTTACAAAGCTACCTATCAGTTTAAAAAAGAAGGAGAATATACGATTTTTCTATATGAAGAAACAGGAGATACAACCAAACAGTTTGCTGAAAAAAATATAGTGGTAGGAAATAAAGTGGTAGAAAAAAAACAAAATCCAATTGCTGTGGATACGATATTAACAAAAAATATTGGTCCTTACAAAACATCGCTTTTATTTCGTACGCTACATCCGAATGAAGAAGAAACATTAACGTTTCAATTTCAAATAGGAAAAGGGCAAAAGATAAAGTTTCGCTCAAATACAGGAGAACGTTCTGAATTACGTATAGTGGATGAGAGACAACAACATTTTCTATACGTTGTTCCTAATAATGATGCGGAACAATTACAATTTCGCGTTACGTTTCCGAGTGAAGGGATTTATAAAATATGGGGTACTTTTTATATAGACGGAAAGAAATATGAAGAACAGTTTACATTACAAGTTCAGAAACGAAAAGACAGCTAAAAACTTAGCTGTCTTTTCGTTTTCCGATTAATTTTGTTACAGCGAGCATCGTAATTGGTAAGGAATGATTTTTCCGAAATGCTAAATACTTCCCGCTCCATGTTGGTTTATATTTTTCTTTGAAATGTCGCAGGCCGCTAAAGCTATATGTATAACGAACGTTATTAAAAATGGCTGCTGCGACGCGCTCAGACCAAAATGATTGTGCTGATAATCCGACATTAGATAGCGGAGCCATTCCAATATTAAAAAAGTGATAGTTATGTTCTTTTGCCCATTGGAATAGATGAATAAACATAGCATCCATAATTCCGCCTGGTGCGTCAGGGTAATAACGCATTAAATCAACAGATAATTCGCCATCTTGGTATACTGGCATAAATGTTGTAAAGGCAATAATTTTCCCATCAATATCAGAGAGAGTTGCGATGGGCGCACGGTTTATATAATCACGATCAAAATAGCCAAGAGAGAAGCTTTTTTCTTTTTTTCCCCCAAGCCATGCATCAGATACCTTTTTTAGTTCATCAAACAATTCATCTGAAAATGGCGGTTCGTGAATTGCAAAAGTATAACCTTCTCGCTCGAAACGATTGAAAGTTGCCCGCAATCCAGCTCGTTTTTTTCCTGTAATTGTGAAATCATTCAAATCGACAACTGCTTCTTCCCCAAGCTTGAAGAAGTTATAACCAAAATCATGATATAAACTCATCCATTTACTTTCAATTTGATAAAATACACAAATATATCCGAAACGATCCGCATCTGTTAGAAATTCTTCTAAAACTTTACGAAAAGAAGAGGGTTGTCCAATTGGATCACCGAGTACAATAAGACGCTTACCTGCAGGAGAAAATTGAATCATTGCTTTTCCGTCACTGCTGAAAAAGAATTGTTTATCTCCTAAAAAACCAAGGTGACTTAGCACGTTTCCACCGTGTTCATCTAAAAAGTGCTGTAGTCGTGCCCTATTGGCTGGTTGCCCGGGAAATTTATTTTTGAAACGATTGGCAATCAAAGAACCAATTAGCAGAAAACTTGGTACAAAAAAAGCTGCTGCAATGGCACTGCGTTGTACTTGTTTAATATTCCGAACAACAAAATCAGGTTTAAATACTTCTTTGGCTTGTGCAAATTGTACCCCAAGATTTTTGTAAAGATATAATGTAATAAGTATAAAGAGACAAACTTTTATTACATCTGAGAATGAAACCGTCATTTTTTCCCGAACAAACCGTTTGCGAATCATATATAGTACAGTGAGTACGATGAGTAAGATAAAGGTTTCTTCTAAGTCAATTCCTTTTAGTGTATTGAAAATCGCGGCACCGATTAGAGATACCATCGTCATATAATAGGAACGTTTTGTTCCGTGATAAATCCCGCGTGATAAAATAACGAGTAAGATACCAAATGTTAGTGATAAACTAAAGGAAATTTGTATAAGGTGTTTAGGAACTAAAATATGAAGTGCATGAGCCCGTTCAATACTTGTTGGAAAAATGGTAGAAAAAATCACCATAAGTCCCGCGAAAATTGTTAATGCTGCAGATGCCCAAGAACCTAGTTTTCCTAGAAAATCACGTTGCAACGACCAAATGACTCCGGTTGTTTCGAGGGCAGGTGCAATGAACGGTTTGTCTTCAAATTTCTTTAAAGCAGCTCCTGTCATTTCAAATGCTGCAAAAATTAACCCGAGACCAAACGGTAAAATATAATATACAAGGCGGTATAGTAACATAGCAGGGAGTAATACACCTGTATCTACGCCGAATTGTCCAATCCCTGTTAAGAAAACAAGATCAAAGGAACCAAGCCCCCCTGGTACAAGACTCACAACGCCAGCGAGAGCTGCAATGACATATACACCAAGAAATTTATGGAACTCTATTTCAATTCCGAATAGAAGTAAGATGACATACATTACTATGCCTGCTGATACCCACTCTACTAATGAAACTAATGAATAGAGGACAGTTGGATTTTTTTCTACTTGTTGTTCTTCTTTTTTTTGTTTGCGATTTTTTATTTTGGAAATACCTATGTATAATGGAACAAAAAGAGCGAAAAAGATGAAAACAGGCCATAGCCAAGGTTTTTCATGTAAAATAAATCTTGTATCTAATACCCCAATCAAGCCGAGAAAAGATAATAATGCTAGTCCGTTAATAAAGGCCGTTGTCATCCAGGCGATACTTCGAATAAGTTTACCATTTTCCTCTACATAAGGGCGATATAACATAGTCCGTATACCTGCCCCAACAAGACCACCAAATCCTATAAATCCATTGAATGTATTAGCAGTCCAAGAAATACGGAAAATCTTTTTAACTGGGATATCAGCTTGTAAATGCCGCAGCATAACAAAATCATAAAAAAACATTGTAGCAACAGCTAATGCACCGAGCGTAACCGCTAAGAAAAACCCACCTGGTGGAATATGCTTAATCGTTTCAACTGCTTCTCGAAATGAAATACCAGATAGTTCTTTTCGTGCTTGAAAAAACACAATTGTTAATACTACAAAGGGAAAAATAAATTTTCCAATTTGTAATATACGTTTCCATGAAAACGACATAAAGACAACTCTCCTTGTATAAGAAAACTGAGGCAATAGTTTTATTATGACAAACTTCAATAAAAATAAAAAGAAAAATTCATTGAAATTTTAGTTGTAATCTCTATATTTATAAATATTTTCTATTGATAAATTGAATACAATGGAGAACAGATAAGAGCTGTGGTCTACAGTAGCTATAAATATAAAATGAAATCAAACACATCGTTAAACTTTTTACATTTCACCACTTATATACAAACTAGAGTAGAAAAGGCATTGTACGCTATACATGTTCGGTAAGAATCTAACTTCTAAAAACTAAGTAATTCCACTTTATTTTGAAGATTTTTTGAAAGAATTTATTTCTTTTGAAGGAAATCTGTTTTTAAAATCGAAAATCAAAACATATTAATACGTTAAAAGACTTTTGCGTATATTTTGATGAAGAAACAATAATGGTGGTAAGGCGTGTTGTCAAGAGATTGATTCAGAATAAATACATAACAGAAAAATCAACTTTTAAAATTAGCTTAAATGGTAGGGGGAGAAACTAGCATGTCCAATTTAATGGTTGAAAACCAAACGCAGCAAGTAACTGTTTTCTTGGGAGAAGTAATTGAAGTGATGACAAAATATGTAAACTATCATACGTTACCTTTATTATTAGAAGAAACACCAGAAGGCGATGAACAATATTTTGCTGGATTGTTAACTTCAATTCGGCGCTTGCTTGTATTTTGTGAAGAAGGTTTAGATGCTTGCTGCGTATTACTGAATAATACGCCGTTTCGAAAAAATGCAGCGGAAAGAACGTTATATAAAATCTATCATCAAGTAATTGCAGAGTTTTTTTCACCCAAAAATGATCATTGGTATGAAAATAGTCGATCAGCTTATACAGGAAAGAATTCAATTGCGTTTCAAAAGCAACCTCCTTTTTCTATTGAACAAATGATGAAAGAGCTAGAAGGGAAATTTCAAATGTTGCGTGAAGAACTAGAATATTATGAGACAGACTATCAAACGAAAATGATACAAAAATATTAACGACTGTAAGAAGCTAGAGAATTCCTAGCTTCTTTTGCTTTTCGAACCGTCATATACGCCTGTAATTTTGAATACATTTAAAGAGGATATATTGATGGAGGTGTCATATGAGTCAGCAAGAAGTGTTCACTGATTACTTTCATGAAGTTGAAAATTGGTGCGAAAGTGTTCTCCACGTATTAGATAGCCGAGCAACAGAAGTGTATGATGTTCATATGCTTGCATATAAAATTCAAATGCTACTAGATCGGATAAAAGAAAATGAATATGACTACGATGCTGAATTTGTTTATGAAATTAGTGATGATGTCGAACATATTCAACACTACTTACAAGAAGCGTTAATGCCTGACTCAGAACAATATGTTTTATACGAAAGAAATTATGTAGAAGCTTCTGTACCAATTGGCGGACATACTCTACCGCCGCTTCCGTATCCGTATAATGCGCTAGAGCCTTATATCTCACGGGAAATTATGATGCTGCACCACGATAAGCATCATCGTAGTTATGTAGAAGGATTGAATAAAGCGGAGAAGATGATGGCAGAAGCAAGAAAAACAAATCAATTTGATTTAATAAAGCATTGGGAGAGAGAAGCTGCCTTCCATGGTTCAGGACATTATTTACACACTATTTTTTGGAACAATATGAAAAAAGGTGGTGGTGGTAGCCCGCACGGAGATTTATCAAGACAAATTGAAAAAGATTTTGGGAGTTATTTACGTTTTCAAAAACATTTTACAGAAGCAGCAGCGAAGGTGGAAGGTTCAGGCTGGGCCATTCTCGTTTGGGCACCTCGTTCCGGACGATTAGAAATTTTACAAAGTACACTTCATCAATTATTTACGCAGTGGGATACAATTCCCTTATTAGTACTGGATGTATGGGAGCATGCATATTATTTACAGTATCAAAATCGAAAAGAAGAATATATTAAAAATTGGTGGAATATTGTCAACTGGGGAGATGTAGAGAAAAGATTTGAAAGTGCAAAAAATTTACAGTGGATACCATATTAGACGCATCACAATGCGTCTTTTTTAGTTGCCTTTCTATACTTATGCAGTTAGTCCTTCTATCAACTTCCATTCATATTTTAAAGGTCCAAGCATACACTTGTACAAAAAGTTCCAAAAAGGACGTGAATATATGCGAAGAAGATGGATCGTGATTGTACTTATAATAATATGTGCAAGTATGTTGCCACATGATACATATGCGCAAATGAAAAATGTTAGTGCACGTAATGCTGTATTGATGGAGCAACATTCGGGGCGTGTATTATATGGAAAGTTAGAGCATGAATCTGAAAAAATCGCAAGTATTACAAAAATTATGACCGCACTTTTAGCGGCCGAATCAGGGGAAATGAAAGAAAAGGTATCCATTAGTAATACAGCAGTTCGGGTGGAAGGGTCAGCGATTTACTTAAAACCAGGACAGAAAGTACCGTTGGAAGATTTAGTATATGGCTTAATGCTGCGCTCTGGAAATGATGCAGCTCAGGCAATTGCAGAATATGTTGGCGGGAGTATAGATGGATTCGTTTATTTAATGAATGAAAAAGCAGCACAAATTGGAATGAAGGATACACATTTTTCTAATCCACATGGTTTAGACGGAGATGGGACACATTATTCTTCAGCATATGATATGGCACTGTTAACAAGGTATGCCATGGAAAATGAGGCATTTCGTAAAATTTTTGGAACGAAAACGTATCAGTCTAAAGTATGGGACTATCCATGGAAAAATAAACATAAGCTTGTTACTTCTATGTACGAGTATGCAACAGGAGGGAAAACTGGATTTACGAAAAAGGCAGGGCGAACACTTGTAACAACTGCATCAAAGGATGGGCTAGATTTGATTGTTGTAACATTGCAAGCTTCGAGTGATTGGGATGACCATATGTACTTATTTAATGAAGGATTTAAACAATATACAGCAACTACGGTAGTAGCGAAGGGCCCCCTTTCTGAACTGCAAGACAAAAAGTATACAAATCATATATATACGAAAAATGATTTGTTAGTGCCACTAACGGAAGACGAAGCTAAAAAGGTTACATTGAAAATTGAATTTGATAAATCGGCCAAGCTGATAGATGGAGAAAAAGTAGGGCGTGCCGTTGCCTATTTAAATGATGAAGAAGTTGGAGAGCGTAACCTTTTTTATAGTAAACGGAAACTTATTGTGACTACAGGTTTGTTTTGGAAAGATTTTAAAGAAGTATTTTCTCACATGTTAGGTGTGGAAATAGATGGTTAATATTATATGGGTTGCGATGGCGGTAATTGGTATTGTATATGCAATGTTTAATGGAACGATGGATGAAGTGAATAAAGCAGTTTTCGAAGGTTCAAAAAATGCCGTAACCATTTGTATCGGGTTGATTAGTGTTCTTGTTTTTTGGCTTGGTTTAATGAAAATTGCCGAGGAAGCTGGTCTGCTAAAGAAACTTGTTGCATTGTTTATGCCTCTTGTAAAAAAACTCTTTCCAGAAGTGCCGAAGAATCATCCAGCACTGGGTTTTATCTTATCTAATATGATGGCAAACTTTTTTGGATTAGGAAATGCAGCCACACCGCTGGGGATTAAAGCAATGGAACATTTAAAAGAGTTAAATGGAGGAAGAGACTTTGCGAGCCGCTCTATGATAACATTTCTTGCTTTAAATACATCGGCTATTACACTTATTCCCACTACTGTTATTTCGATTCGGATGACGTATCATTCTGCAAATCCAACTGAGATTGTAGGCGTAACGTTTATCGCTCAGATTTTATCTATGATTGGAGCAATTTGGATTGATCGTTATTTTTACCGAAAAAGAAGTAGAAAGGGGAAGAAAAAATGAGCCTCGTTAATACGATTTCTTTATGGGTTATTCCATGTGTGATTGGATTTATTCTATTATATGGGACGATAAAAAAAGTACCGACGTATGAATCATTTGTAGAAGGTGGGAAAGAAGGAATTCAAATTGCGGTATCTATTTTGCCGTTTATGGTTGGTATGCTCGTTTCTATTTCCATTTTTCGGGCTTCAGGGGCGTTAGATGCAATGATACATGTAATGAAACCAATGTTAGATGCTATCCATGTGCCAGCAGAAATTGTTCCTCTTGCACTTATTCGTCCTATTTCCGGATCAGCAGGGTTAAGTATTACAACGGATTTAATTGCCACATATGGACCAGATTCGTTTATTGGGAGACTTGCGTCTACGATGCAAGGCAGTACAGATACAACCTTTTATATTTTAACAGTTTATTTTGGAGCGGTTGGGATTCGGAAAATGGGTGATGCATTAAAGGTTGGCTTATTTGCTGATTTAATTGGGATTGTGTGCTCAATTGTATTTGTTTCACTTATGTTTCAGTAATAAATGTTCATTTTTCATTCAAATTAGACTATAATACGGATACAGCCACTATTAAGAATGTGCTTAATAGTGGCTTTTTTATGGATTATTTTTGACAAAACCGTGAACATTTGTTGTAAGCGAATGGAAGGGAGTAAATCATAATAAAGAGGAAAAATGTATTTTATTCCTTTATTAGCTTATAAAGTTGGTGATGTTGTTTACGGTAAGTAAGGGGAACTGCCATCAAGGCTAGACAGTTGCCAAGTCCTTCTAATGAAGGTAAGATGAATTTGAGGTGAAGAAACGAAATGGAACGACTACAAAAGGTAATAGCACAAGCAGGAATCGCATCGAGAAGAAAAGCAGAAGAACTCATTCAACAAGGTAAAGTTAAGGTTAATGGAAAAGTCGTGACCGAACTAGGAACGAAAGTGAGTGTGCAAGATAAAGTTGAAGTAAACAACATTCCTCTCGAAAAAGAAATACCTGCTTACTTTTTATTATATAAACCAACGGGTGTTATTTCGAGTGTAACTGATGATAAAGGAAGAAAAGTGGTCACAGATTTCTTTGCAGAAATTCCACAGCGTCTTTTTCCAATTGGCCGATTAGACTATGATACATCTGGTTTAATATTGATGACAAATGACGGAGAGTTTGCGAACATTTTAATGCATCCAAAGTACAAGGTTGAAAAAACATATGTGGCAAAGGTAAAGGGTCCGCTAACTGGTGAAAAAATCCGTATGTTAGAAAAAGGCGTTATGCTGGAAGAAGGAAAGACGGCGCCTGCACGTGTGAAAATTCTTTCTTGGGATAAACGTAAAGAGATTGCAATTGTACAATTGACAATTCATGAGGGAAGAAATCGCCAAGTGCGTAGAATGTTTGAAGCAGTTGGATGTAAAGTGATGAAATTAAAGCGTGAACGTTATGCCTTTTTAGAGTTAGGTAATTTACGCCCAGGGGATGCAAGAGAATTATCTCCTCATGAAGTAAAACAACTTCGTGCTCTTGCTTCAACGAAACCGAGATAATACTGAGTATTGGATATAAAAGCTTCTATCAGTAAAGAAATCTTTGCTGATAGAAGTGGATACATATATAGATTCATTTTAATTTTTTGACATCTTTGTCTAGCTCTGCCTCCTAGGCCCTCATGTCTAAGAACCTTCCACACGAGAAGGTAAAAAACACCTTCTATGCGAAAGAACCTTAGCCAACAGGCCTAAACAGTCGGCGCTGCTTTTCTTTATAAGTCGCTGTTATGCAGAAAAATACATGATTGCTACTTGCTTTCTCCCTTTGTTTTAAACCTTGCATGTGGCAGGAAAAGGACCTGACCGCTTCTATGCATGGCCAGATCCTCTTGCCCACCTAAAAAGAAGGGTTTTATGTCGGTTTTTCAATAGGTATTTTTATAGAAAAGTTTAGTATGTGCTAAACTTCTTTATTCAGTTAAGGAAGGAGAGACACCATGAAGAAAAATAGACTATTATTTCGCATAATTATTTTGCTCCTATTAGGAGGGGCATTAGGGTTTACATTATATCAAAACTTTTTTGTTGATAAAGAGAAAGTGCAAGTAGGAAAAGAAGCACCAAACTTCGTTGCTACGGATTTAGAAGGTAAAAAGATTACGTTAAAAGAATTGAAAGGAAAAGGGATATTTTTAAATTTCTGGGGAACCTGGTGTAAACCTTGCGAGAAAGAAATGCCATATATGAATGAATTGTATCCGAAATATAAGGAAAAAGGTGTTGAAATATTGGCATTAGATGCAGACGAAACAGAACTCGCAGTGAAAAATTTTGTGAGTCAATATGGGCTGAAATTTCCTGTAGCCGTTGATAAAGGACAAGAAATTTTAAATACATATGGTGTAGGTCCACTACCGACAACGTTTTTAATTGATAAGGATGGCAAGATTATCGAAAAAATTACAGGTACACAATCGAAAGAACAAATGGAAGAATATTTAAAGAAAATTACTCCTTAAATGAGAAGAGTATAGAAAATCTATTAGGGCTCTTCGTCAGCCGAGGTGCTGTACATGGACTTTCAGTACCTATCATGAGATTTCTGAGTATTTCGTTAATTTACTTAAAAAACACAGATACATAGAAATTAAGAAAAAAGGCGGTGGAAAATTTGGGACAAGTAAAATGTGATTGTGGTCATGTAAACCCAATCGGTACAGTTTTTTGTGAAGCTTGCGGAAAGCCTTTTGAAGATGAGCAGGATACAAAATTACTAGATATGCGATATGAAGGGAGCGCGCGGCGTTCTATTACGCAAACAAAAACAGTGGTAGATAAAATTTGGAGCTTTTTTTCTTCCGTAAAAGTTGGAATATGGTTTATTGTTATTACACTTATCGCGTCTGGGATTGGAACGATTTTTCCGCAAGAAATGTATATTCCACCAACTGTTACGCCAGGAGAATATTATGAACAGCAGTATGGTTTCCTTGGGAAATTGTATTATCAATTAGGATTTAATAATTTATATAGTTCCTGGTGGTATATGATTTTGATAGCATCTATTGGGATTTCTCTTGTTATATGTAGTTTAGATCGTGTTGTTCCTTTATATAAGGCGCTCAAAAAACAAAGGGTAACAAGACATCCGAGTTTTTTAAAAAGACAGCGCTTATATGGAACAGCACTTGCGACAAAAGAAGAGATTGAATGTGTGAAAGAGAACTTGAAAAAGAGAAAATATAATATTCAAGTGGAAGGAGATAATATTCTAGCAGAAAAAGGTCGTTTTTCACGCTGGGGTCCATATGTAAATCATATTGGTCTTATTATTTTCTTATTTGGAACGATGCTTCGTTTTGTCCCTGGTATGTATGTAGATGCATCGCTTTGGCTTCGTGAAGGTGAAACGAAAGAAATTCCTGGAACAGACGGAAATTATTATTTGAAAAATGAAAAATTTATTAAAGAAGTTTATGATAAAAGTAAAGAAAATGAAGTGTTTAATGATGCGATTGATCGAGTTGGAAATAAGATGATTGCGAAAAACTATCAAACAAATGCTGTATTGTATAAAGTGGTCGGGAAAAGTGTTGCTGGTGAAGAGCCGAAGCTTGAGAAAGTGAAAGAGTATAACATTCGAGTAAATGACCCTCTTAAATTTGATGACTATGCTCTGTACCAAGTTGATTTTAAAGAAGGCGAATTTAGTAAAATGTCTTTCTTTTTAAAAAAGAAAGAAGGCGGTCAAGAATGGGGTCCGATTACAGTTGATCTAGCAAATCCAAAAGAAACATACGATTTAGGAAATGGATATTCTCTGCATTTGTTAAGTTATTTTCCTGATTTTTACTTTGATGAAAGCGGAAAGCCAAATACAAAAACGAAGATTCCTAATAATCCTGCTTTTGTCTTTAAAATGTTTACGCCTGAAATGCCAAATGGAGAAGTGAGTTTTGTTGGAATTCAACAAAATATCGAGCCTGAAGGAAACAACTTATACAAAATGTCTTTTGCAGGTGTAGAAATGCGCAACGTTACAGCACTTACTGTTCGGAAAGATTTAACACTTTGGGTGATCGCTTTAGGAGGCTTTATTTTTATGGTAGGTGTCATCCAGGGGATGTATTGGAATCATCGTCGTATTTGGGTGCAGCGTGTTGAAAATGAATGGTGGATTGCTGGTCATACAAATAAAAATTGGTATGGTTTGCGAAAAGAGATCGAAAAAGTGCTAGAAGGGACAAATATTCCACAGCCAAACGATAAAGTAAATGAGAAAAAAATTAGTTGAGGTGGGGAGAGAATATGGTAGAAATAAGTAGTAATTTCTTATTTACTGCTTTCGTATTGTATTTAGTTGCAACACTGTTCTTTGGGGGAGCGATAAAAGAAAAAGGGCGAAAGTGGGCAAACGTCGGGATAACCATCACAATTTTAGGCTTTACTGCTCAGTCAGTATATTTTATTACGAGATGGATTGCATCAGGGCATGCACCGGTTAGTAATTTTTTTGAGTTTGGTACATTTTTCGGTATGATGATGGTCGGTGCGTTTATTATTATTTATTTTATGTATCGGACAAGTATACTTGGCTTATTTGCGCTTCCAGTTGCTATTTTACTAATAGCCTACGCAAGTATGTTTCCAAGAGAAATTAATCCGCTTATTCCATCGTTAAAAAGTAACTGGCTTCATATTCATGTAACAACAGCAGCGGCTGGACAAGCTATTTTATCGATTAGTTTTATTACGGGAGTTATATATTTACTAAAAAATGTGGACCAGTCAAAAAAAAGCAAGCAAACATTTTGGCTGGAAGGAGTTATTTTTTCGCTTGTTTGTGTAATTGGATTTATAGTAGCAACAACTGCTTTTTCAAGTGTACAGTATGAAGCGAAGTTCCAATGGATGAATAAAAATGAGCAACAAGCAGAAATGATATATAATTTACCTGCTTTAGTCGGTCCTCATGAAGGAAAGTTAGTTACAGCTGAAAAATTTGAGCCTGTAATAGAAACACCAGCTATTATCAATGCGAAAAAATTAAACACTGTGATTTGGTCAGTATTTGTAGGAACGGGGCTCTATATTCTCCTAAGATTAATTTTACGAAAACGAGTAGCAGCAGCGATTCAACCTGCACTGCAGAAAGTTGATAGTGAGTTACTTGATGAAATTGGATATCGTTCTGTCGCAATTGGATTCCCAGTCTTTACGTTAGGTGCATTAATTTTTGCGATGATATGGGCACAAATTGCATGGACACGTTTTTGGGGATGGGATCCAAAAGAGGTTTGGGCACTTATTACTTGGCTCTTTTATGCAGCGTTTTTACATTTACGCTTATCGAAAGGGTGGCACGGTGAAAAATCAGCTTGGCTTGCAGTAATTGGCTTTGCAATTATTATGTTTAACTTTGTAGCAGTGAACTTAGTGATTGCAGGTTTGCATTCGTATGCATAACAAGTATTGGAGTTCAACGAATTCTATTGTGTAGTTCATTATTGCGGTATAAAATAGGAAGGTGACTGTCACTTTCCTATTTTAATTTTGTTAAATTTTTTTCTTTTTTGAGAAAAACATGACAAAGTATAGAGTGATTTTGTAAAATGATGTCGAGGACAAATTGTATAGTTCAGAGAAAATACATATTTTCGGAAAAAACATGAACATATTTTGTTATTTATGTGAAACATAATGCAAGGGTGAACTTTCTAATCATGGCGAGGTTTGTCTGTGAAAAGTTATTTCGCTTTAACGGGAAATTACGGCTAGCATGTGTCCTATTAATTTAACTAATTCTCATAAGGAAAGTTTGACTGTATTGAAGAAAGGTAGGTGTGAACCGTTGTGACGTGTATGTGTACAGCGGATAGCTATGGAAAATGAACTAAAGATTTTAATTGTAGATGATGAAGATCGTATCCGTCGTTTGTTAAAAATGTATTTAGAGAGAGAGCAGTACATCATTGATGAAGCTGACAACGGAGAAACGGCTTTAGAAAAAGCCTTGCAAATTGATTATGATCTTATCCTTTTAGATATTATGATGCCTGGAATAGATGGTATTGAAGTTTGTAAAGGGATTCGTGAGAAAAAAGCAACACCAATTATTATGCTAACGGCAAAAGGAGAAGAAATAAATCGAGTGCAAGGATTTGAAGTGGGTACAGATGATTATATCGTAAAACCGTTTAGCCCGCGTGAAGTTGTGTTGCGTGTAAAAGCCGTACTCCGTCGTTCCGTTACAACAACATTCTTTACGCAAGATACAACAACAAAAGATGTTATTGTATTCCCACACTTAACAATTGATAATGATGCACATCGTGTTACAGCGGACGGAGAAGAAGTGAATTTAACACCAAAAGAATATGAATTATTACTATTTTTAGCGAAGGCACCGGATAAAGTGTTTGACCGTGAACAATTATTAAAAGAAGTATGGCAGTATGAATTTTTCGGTGATTTACGTACGGTTGATACGCACGTAAAGCGTTTGCGTGAGAAATTAAGTAAAAAATCAGCAAGTGCAGCGAAAATGATTGTAACAGTATGGGGTGTTGGTTACAAGTTTGAGGTTGTGAACGATTGATGCTTTGGAAAAGTGTTGTTGGAAAACTATGGATGACCATTTTACTCCTCGTTTCTTTCGTCTTGGGCTTTGTCGCTATTTTACTTTCTCAGTTTTTCGACAATTATTATGTGACAATGGGAGAAACGAGGCTGACAAATGTTGCAACGAGCGTTTCTGAATTAATAGAAGAGGGAGCGGATGAGAAGACGATAGAACATATCGCATATAAATTCGCTGACCCTCTTTCGCGGATTATTATTATTAAAGAGGATGACAAAGTATCTGCTTCTCCGACTCAACGAGGATTGGTAACATTAACATTAGATGATTTAAAACATGACAAAGAGTTGCAAGCTGTATTTACAGAGCGTAAAAAGGTACAAAAAATAAAAAGCGTCCCAGATGAAAAAAACAAGAAGAATCATGAAAATGATATTATGGTCGTTGGTGTTCCGTTAAAGTCATCAAAAGATGGTGCAGTTTTTGTATACCAATCGTTACAAGTACCAAAACAGGGAATAGAAAAATCGACAGATTTTATCTTTTTATCTGCGGGGATTGCAATTATTTTAACAACATTCTTTGCGTTTTTCTTATCAACCCGAATTACAGCACCGCTTCGTAAAATGCGTGAAGTAGCTTTTGAAGTAGCGCGCGGGAAATTTGATGCGAAGGTACCAACGGTTTCGCAAGATGAAATCGGTGAATTGGCAACAGCTTTAAATCAAATGGGGAAACAATTAAAGTTTAATATTAATGCCCTGCAGCAAGAAAAAGAACAGCTTTCTAGCATTTTAAGTAGTATGGCCGATGGTGTTATTACGTTAAATCAAGAAGGAGAAGTTGTTGTAATTAATCCGCCAGCAGAGCGTTTCTTACAAGTATGGCATGAAGAAAAAGAGATAGAGGTAAGTGTAAGTTTGCCATCTGAGCTTGTTGAATTGTTCCATTCAGTTGTAGAAAGTGAACAGCAACAAGTTGTGGAAATTAATTTAGAAAAAGGGAATTATGTTGTATTGATGACACCGCTATACAATCAGACAAAAATTCGAGGGGCTGTTGCAGTACTTCGTGATATGACAGAAGAGCGCCGTCTAGAAAAAATGCGGAAAGATTTTATTGCAAATGTCTCGCATGAATTACGTACACCGATGGTTATGCTTCAAGGATATAGTGAAGCAATTTTAGATGATATTGTTCAAACGAAAGAAGAAGTGCACGAATTTGTGCAAATCATTTATGATGAATCTGTCCGATTAGGGCGTCTTGTGAATGAGTTATTAGATTTAGCTCGAATGGAGAGCGGTCATGTAGAATTACATATATCAGAGGTAGATGTCGTTCCATTTGTTGAAAAGATTGCACGGAAGTTTCAAGGAATAGCAAAGGAAAAAGAGGTTCAATTACTCGTTGATTTTCGAACTTCCATAAAACAGCATTCTTTTGATCCTGATCGAATGGAACAAGTGTTAACAAATTTAATTGATAATGCGTTGAGGCATACAAATACCGGTGGTAAAGTATCGCTTATTATTGATGAGAAAAATAACGGAATTGTATTCGAAGTTTCAGATTCTGGGGTTGGTATTCCAGAAGAGGATATTCCGTTCTTATTTGAGCGTTTTTATAAAGCAGATAAAGCTCGTACACGCGGGAAAGCAGGTGGTACAGGCTTAGGACTTGCAATTGCCAAAAACATTGTGCGAGGACATGAGGGTAAAATAACAGTGTCGAGTGTGGTAGGTGAGGGTACAACATTCTCTGTATATTTACCATCAGAAGTATGATGAAAAGCTTATCTTTTTGATAAGCTTTTTTTATAGAGTGAAACAATGAGTAGTAGGGGCTGAATTCTCTAATGAGTACCAATTGAATTTTTATGGGTAAGTATCTCTAGTCTATATAAATCCAAATTAAAAAGCGACATAAAACCATCTTTTTTTTAGGTGGGCGAGAGCATCTGGCCATGCATAGAAGCGGTCAGGGCCTTTTCCTGCCACATGCGAAGTTTAAACAAAGAGAAAAAGCGAGTGGAAGCTCCTTTTTTTCTGAATAGCAGCAGTCTATATGTTGGAAAATCAAAATGGATTCATATAGTAAAATAGTATATAAGAGAAGGGAGAAAAGTATGAAGCTCTATACAAAAACAGGAGATAAGGGCAGAACAAGTCTTGTCGGGGGACGCGTAGATAAGGATGATTTGCGTGTGGAGGCATACGGAACACTTGATGAGGCGAATTCGTTTATTGGGCATGCAATGACACTATTGCAAGGTGAATTGTTTCAAGATATTTATCAAGAACTTGAAAAGATTCAGCATGAGTTGTTTGATTGCGGCGGGGATTTAGCGATTGTGAAGAAAAAAATTCCGTATAAAGTAACGGAGGATATCATTACTTTTCTAGAGAAAAAGATTGATGTATATGTAAAAGAAGCACCGCCGCTGGAACGTTTTATTTTGCCAGGAGGAAGTGAAGGAGCAGCGATTATTCATATCGCTCGCACTGTTACAAGAAGAGCAGAACGGGGCATTGTTTCTTTAAAGAAACAAGATGAGATAAATGAACATGTTTTGCAATACGTAAATCGTTTATCGGATTATTTATTTGCAGTTGCAAGGGTTGTGAATGCTCGTTCTCATGTAAACGATGTAGAGTATGAAAGAAGTGCGATTGTGTTTCGAGATGAAGTAGAAAAGAAAGAGAAATAGACTCTTTCTTTTTTTGTATACTTTTTTCTATAATCAACCACAATAGAAAAAGTGTGGTTGATTATAGAAAACGGAGGATTTACAATGAAAGCTTTAAAGATTATATTGTTTTTCTTTTGTGTTTTTTTTATAGGACAAGCAGAAGGTGCTGCTGAAGAAAAACAGTGGACGTGGCCGGTAGAGGGACGGATTAGTGATTATTTTGGAACGAGAAATGGAAAGCATTTTGGCATTGATATTGCTGCACCAATAGGCACTTCAATTGTAGCTATGCATGATGGCATTGTAACAAAATCTTATTTTTCTAATAGTTATGGTCATGTTGTATTTATTAAACATAGAGATTATGAAGCTGTATATGCACATATGAATAAACGACTTGTGAGGGAGGGAGAAGAGATTTTGCAAGGGCAAATAATTGGACAAGTAGGGAATACAGGACATTCTAATGGAGCGCATTTACATTTAGAAACTCATAAAGGATCTTGGACAATAGCGAAAACATATGCGGTTAATCCGCTGCAAATACTTGGGGAAAAACAAAATACGGTAGCATCTGCTTCTGTATATGTTGTACAAAAAGGGGATACACTATTGAGCATTGCTAGGAAGTTTGGTACAACTGTTGGAGAATTGAAAGTGAAAAACCACTTACAAAAAGATAACATTTATCCTTCGCAAAAATTACATATTAATTGAAAAAAGAGCTAGGAAGACTAGCTCTTTCGTTTGTTACCAAAAAATAAACAGGCAGATAAATCCGGAAATTGCTAAATAGCTATAATAATAAAATACTTTCGCCCTTGTTTTTTCTTCTGTTCTAAATAGGACAATAGTAGGTTCAATAAGGCCGATAACAAAACAAAGCAGGCCAAGTAACATACAGCCAAGGGATAGTGAGTACAAAGCAATTTGGACTTGAAATGGAACGATCAGTTTTAATACAAATGCAATCAGTGCAGTATAGCAGATTGTTCCAATATACATATTTAATGTTGTGTTGGAACGATAACCCGGCAGTTTTTTAAAAAATGGTCTAGAAACAATCTCTATCTCTAAAGATGTATTAGTTTGAACAATTTTCTCTGCCTTCTTTCCTTGATGAAACAAAGAAAGGATCCAATTCCGTTCCCCCTGAAAGACGAATTGGGTTTTTGTTAAATAATGATCGATTTTGACTTTTCTCCAGCTTTTCCATGGGTGTCGTTCGCAAAGCTTTAGTTTACTGTCTGAGTTTTTGTCATATTGGTATATGCTAATTCCATGTATATCAAAGGCAGCATAATATGTGTCTCTTGAGAATTTTCCTGAGTCAACAGGACAATAGAACAGTAATTCTTTTTTTAAATAAAAATATTCTTTGCGAAGATTTTTTTTCATAACTTCTTGAATTGATTGTTTTTTTTCTTTACTCATGACATTTCCTCCACTGTAAGAAAATGCTGTTTTCTTAACAATATCATATCTTATCACTTTCGCATATGAATGGCTAGAGAATTGCCAACAATTAGGGACAAACACGAAAAAATGTTCTTTTTTGTCATATTATTTACTAGTCATTAGAATGTCATGCAATGTGAAGGAAAAAGAGGCATTTTCATTCACATTGTTTAAAAGTTGTTGTATAATGATGAGGAAAATAGAATATCGGTCTATCTTCGGGGCAGGGTGAAAATCCCGACCGGCGGTGATGAACACATGTATTTGTTCTAAGCCCGCGAGCCGTTAAGGCAGGATTTGGTGCGATTCCAAAGCCGACAGTACAGTCTGGATGGGAGAAGATGGAGGTTCAAGCGTTCAAAAAAGATAAGCATTTGAACGTCTATTTGATGTACCTAAAATTTCTCCCTTTGCGTTTCGGATGCAAAGGGTTTTTTTTATCTAGAATTTTAGGGCATAGCAGAACCTTTCCACTTTCCATGAGATGATCGATGGAAAAGGAGAAAGAATTATGAAACAACAAAAGAGTGTAGTAAAAATGATGAGCATTGCGATGCTATCGAGCATTGCGTATTTGCTAATGATGCTGGATTTTCCATTTCCAGGATTACCACCGTTTTTGAAAATTGATTTTAGTGATGTCCCAGCATTAATTGTAGCAATTATTTTTGGGCCGCTTTCAGGTGTAATTGTAGAAGCGATAAAAAACGTTCTTTATTATGGTATCCAAGGAAGTTTAACGGGAGTGCCAGTAGGGGAAACGGCGAATTTTATTGCTGGATGTCTTTTTATTCTTCCGGCATCTATTTTGTTCCGTAAACATCGCACAATTAAAAGTTTAACAACTGGATTGATGTTAGGGGCAATTTGTATGACACTAATTATGAGTGTACTAAATTATTTCATCATTTTACCAGCTTACACTTGGTTCTTAGGTCAACCTGCTATGTCTAGCGGTGCAATGCGTCAAATGATTGTGGCAGCAATTTTACCTTTTAATTTAATTAAAGGAATTATAGTAACAATTGTGTTTGTTCCTTTATTTTCTCGATTAAAAGTATGGGTGTTTGCAAAAATGAAAAATGCATAAATAGAAGATTTTGCATCAGTGGATATTTTTCTGCTGATGCTTTTTTATCCTGTAAAAGCCTGATTGCCGACAAGTTTCCATTCGTTTAGAAGGGGTATTATTTTTTATAGAATAAAAAATAACCCTCATCATTTGAGGGTTATTTCTGGAGGCTATTCAAATTTTAATGCGTCGCCGTCGAATGCTTCATCTGCCACTTTAATAGAATCTGTTGGGCAACCTTCAAATGCATCCATCATATCATCGATTAATACATCTGGAATTTCAACGATACCTTGGTTATCGTCTAATGTTACGAATGCAATACCTTCATCATCGTAATCATAAATATCTGGTGCAGCAGCTCCGCAAGCTCCACATGCAATGCAAGTATCTTTATCAACAATTGTATATTTTGCCATCTTTGAATTACCTCCTCGAGAATATATATATAAAAACACTGATAAAAATTCTAATCTTATTGTAAAACGGTTTTTATAACTTTTCAATACAAAATTATAATGATAATGCTTATCAATTAGATCTGTCAACTAATTTCTTTAGTCATTCATGATGTTTTTAAAATATCTAAATAAGTTGCATTTTGTTACAATGGTAGTAGAAGTAGAGTGAAAGGATGGAAGCGACATTGCAGCTACAATATACTGTACTATACTGTTTAAAGCAATTAAAAGGTGAACGGACAGTTTCTTCCATTTATCACCTTTTAAAAGGAAAGCGTTCTTCACAAACATTTCAGGATGGGAATATGTTTCATCTTTCCTTTTTATTTGGTGTATATAAATCTTTAAGACGTCATGATTATGATAAACAGATTGAAACATTATTAAACGCACAACTTATTACATGTGTACATGAAAATACTTACATTTTATCCGAAGTAGGAGAGAAACAATTAAATGAATGGGAGAAAATATTTTACTTCCCGAAACATTTACATGGCCTGCATTACGGTGAACTTGGAGAGAGTTTTTGGAAAAGATTATCCTTAATTATACAAACTGTATCAAATTTAAAGCAGCAAAATGTGAAATTTCTTCCGATTCAACAAGATACAGAAATCACGATTTGGGTAAAACGATTTATTATGAGCTCTTCTGTTTCAAGAGAATATTTAGCGGAACAGTTATATAAAGAAATAAATTTAATATTAATGAATGTGACTTCATTAGAAGCGACTATTTTAGTGTACCGTCTCACGGGATACCATCGTATTGGTTATACAACAGATCAGCTTGGCGATATGATGAAGCAAGATGCACTTCGCGTATATCTTTTGTTTTGGGGAACAATTCATTTCATCATTCAACAAGTGCAACATCAGAACCAGCAGTTTCCATTGTTAACAGAAATCATTGCGTATCCAAACGAAAAAGCAGATTTATTTAGTATATCCACACAAAAAACGTATCAATTATGGAAACAAGGAAGAACTATGGATGAAATTGCGCGGATCAGGAAATTAAAAGTTGCAACAATTGAAGATCATATTGTAGAAATTGCATTACGTGAGAAAGAATTTCAGGTGGAGCATTTTATAGAAAAAGAAAAAATGAAGCAAATACAGAACATGATTGAGAAGTTACAGACACGGAAGCTGCGAATATTAAAACAAGCTGCTGGAGAGCATGTTTCCTATTTTGAGATTCGTCTTGTATTAGCTCGAGTAGGGGGATTATATGAGACTTGAAGATATTTTATATCAGTGGTTTGGATACCGAACATTTCGATCCGGGCAAAAGGAAGTCGTTGCAGATTTATTAAGGGGAAACTCTGTTGTAGCGATGCTGCCAACTGGAGGCGGAAAATCACTTTGTTATCAGCTGCCAGGTCTTGTACAAGATGGAACGGTACTGATTGTTTCACCATTATTGTCTTTAATGGAAGATCAAGTTACACAATTAAAATATATAGTGAAAAATCAAGTTATTGCTCTTAATAGCTTTCGGACAATAATAGAAAAAAAAGAAGCGATGCGGCGGTTGCATTCCTATAAATTTGTCTTTGTATCTCCTGAAATGTTGCAATCAGATGTGTTGCTAAAAGAACTAAGAAAAATCCATATTTCTTTATTTGTTGTGGATGAAGCACATTGTATTTCTCAATGGGGATATGATTTTCGAACAGATTATAAAAAGCTAGATCAAGTTATTGCATCAATGGGTTATCCGCCGGTTCTTGCTTTAACAGCTACAGCTACGAAAGAAGTATTACAAGATATTATTGAAAGCTTACATTTGAAAGATGTGAAGCAGCACTTATATTCGATTGATCGTCCTAATATCGCTATGAAAGTCGAGTTTGTACAAACGATTCAAGAGAAAAAAGAAGCATTATTATCTTATGTGAAATATTTACAAGGACCTGGAATCGTTTATTGTTCAAGTCGGGCTTGGACTGAACGCCTTGCAGCGTACTTAAGAGATGAAGGTATTGATGATATTGCATATTATCACGGGGGAATGGAACACGAAGAACGGATGTTAATTCAGCAACAATTTATGAACGATCAACTGCAAATTGTTGTCTGTACAAGTGCGTTTGGTATGGGAGTAAATAAGCAAAATACACGGTATATTATCCATTTCCATTATCCAATCAATATAGAATCTTATTTACAAGAAATTGGACGAGCAGGCCGTGATGGAGAACCGAGCATTGCTATTTTGTTATGTAGCCCGCTTGATCATGATTTGCCTCTCTCCATTATTGAAGAAGAATTACCAAATGAACAACAAATTCGTTTTTTATTTTCTTTATTGCGAGAAACAGCCCCACAAACGAAAGTGTTATCGTTAGAAGATATAGAAGAAATTTGCTATAATGCAGCGGGGTTAAATGAACAATACTGGAGATTTATTCGATATCATTTCGAAAAGATGAAAATCATCCAACATAGGCAATTGATGACTGAATTCTTGTCAGATGAGGCTGAGCAGAAATTAATTACAGAAGTAAGAACGCGGCTTTATAATAAATATGGTCAACTAGAAACGATGAAAGAATGGATATGGCGAACAGATTGTAAAAGAGAAGCAATTCTTTCTAAGTTTGGATATGTAAAGGAAATACAGCCGAAAAATTGTTGTAATTGTTGTGGGATTCATATGGAAGATTATAAAAAAAAGCAAGCGAGACAACCTGTTTTCGACTATAATTGGGAAACAGAGTTACAATTGCTCTTCGGATTTAGAGGGAAGGAATGATGGATATACGTAAGAAAAGTATTGAAGACATGAGCCCAAAAGAAATCCGACTGAATTTATATATTACACAAGCAATTGTTATATGTGTGGGAATACTATTAGCGTATACATTCTTTCCGAGTATGGATACATTTTTGAATTTGTGGTCCTGGGATTTTTCATCTGTTTTTTTTATAGGTGGAGGAGTAGCTTGTAGTATTGTTTTGTTGGATTATATTGCAATGAATCTTTTTCCTGAATCATGGTTTGATGACGGTGGAATTAATGATCGCATGTTTCAAGGCATGTCTGTTTTTCAAGTGTTGGCTGTTACTCTTTTAATCGGAACAGCAGAGGAGTTTTTATTTCGTGGTGTGATACAAACATATTTTGGTTTAATTTTTGCGAGTGTGGTATTTGCTGTTTTACATATTCGCTATATTACCAAGCCGTTTTTATTTTGTTTTGTATTGCTGATTAGCATTGTTTTTGGTTATGTGTTTCAATATACAGGGAATTTATTAATTACAATTTTTGCGCATTTTTTAGTCGATTTCATAATGGGGTTACAATTAAGAAATCAAACGAAAGATGGTGGTGACCGAGATGACGACGAGACAGACAACAGAGTTTGAGGAGAATATGGAAGAGTCAACGCAAACAGAAAAAGAGGGTTTACCGCCGCGTAGTGAAGTTCATAAAGACAAAAAAAATAAAAAATCAAAATTTAAAATAAAGCATTTTTTTGTTCGAATTTTAACAGTATTATTTATCCTGCTCCCGATTGGGGTTTTATGGTATACAGAGCGTTACATTGCGGAAAAAAACGGAAAATCAAGTACTGATTCTGAACATAGTGCATTTGAAGTTATTTTTTATGATTCAAAAAAGAAAACAAATCATGAATCAAAATCATCAGAGACATTTCAGTTTCATACGGTAAAAGAAGGAGAAACCTTGGAAGAGGTTGCAAAGAAATATTTTCCGAACGAAGATGGAATAGCGATTATAAAGAAATACAATGAGGTAGCAGGAGAATTAGAGCCAGGACAGGTGTTGAAAATTCCGAAGAAGACAGGGTCAGAACAGAAAAAATAAAAAGAAAATTTTATCCTGCTATTCGCGGACAGTAAGACCCCCATCTCATGATTATGAGGAATTTGAAGAAGAGAGGTGGGGGATAACTGCTCAGTCGTAACAATCTTATTTTTACAGGAAGTTATTCTTCTCTCTTCATAAATTGATGTGGTCATATTCTGTTAAGAAGAAAGATGGGGAAAGTGTATGACATGGATAGTGTTAGGTTGTTTCATTTTATGTATTGTAATTGTTTGTTTTATTATGATGTATAAAGAAGCGATACGTGATACATTGTTAGAGCACAGCATATCATTTGCGAATTTCCCAATAAGTTTTGGAGAAGTTCGAATTTTTTTCATTTCAGATATTCACAGAAGAACGGTATCTCAATCTTTAATACAGAAAGTAAAAGGAAAAGTAGATCTTGTTATTATAGGTGGGGATCTAGCGGAACGAGGGGTACCTCTATCACGAGTAGCTGATAATATTAAACGGTTAAATGAACTTGGACAAGTATATTTTGTTTGGGGAAATAATGATTATGAAATTGATTTTCACGAATTAGACGCGTTACTTCTTCAAAATGGCGTGAAAATTTTAGATAATACAGGGACTTTATTTGAATCGGAGCTTGGAGAAAAAATATGGTTACTAGGTGTCGATGATGTAGGTTTGAAGCGTGATCGATTAGATTTAGCGTTAGCGGATTGCGAAGAAGAGGGCTTTCGCATCCTTGTGAGCCACAATCCTGATATTTTATATAAATTAAATGGAACGGAACGTATTTCTTGTATATTAAGTGGTCATACGCACGGTGGACAAATTCGGTTGTTTCATGCTACACGTTTTTTGAAAGGTGGAATGTATGAATATCCACATACGACTTTGTTTGTAAGTAATGGTTATGGAACAACATTTGTACCACTACGGTTTCGAGCTCCTGCACAAACGCATTTGATTACATTACGAAGAGAAGATTGACGTTGTTTTTTAAGGTGGGAAGATATATGCCAAATTCAACCGGTAAATATAATATTAAAGCAATTTCCAATATGCTCGGTATACATCCAGGAACATTGCGAGCTTGGGAAAGACGATATCAAATCATTACACCGAAACGTAATGATGCTGGACATCGTTTATATACAGAAGAACATGTTCAAATTTTTAAATGGCTTATTAATAAACTGAATCAAGGTTTTACCATTGGACAAGCAGTAAATTTATTAGAAAATAATCAATTGCAAAATCACAATTTATTAGAAAAAGAATATAATAAAGTAGAACTTTTAGTAGACGATATCTTGTATTCTTTGTTAAAATTTGATGAAATACAAGCTCTCGAATTATTGAACGAAGCTTTTAGCATTTTTTCTATAGATAAAGTGATTACAGATGTGTTCATAAAATTGCTGGTCAAGTTAAGAGAGCAACGCTTGAATGAAAAAATAACAAGTGCAGAGGAACAATATGCAATTTCTCTTTTACAATCACGTATGGGAGCGATTTATTATAGTATACCCACGAATACAGGAACATCGAAGGTGCTTTCTATATGCGTTCCAGGAGAATTACATGAACTCGAATTGTTTATTTTTACAACATATTTACGCCGAAAAGGCTTTCCAACAATCTATATTGGGACAGGCATAGAAGAAGTCGGCATTCATGATGTAATTACACGAGTAAATCCTAAATTTTTGTTTATTTCTTGTACAATGCAAGAAAATATAATGGCAAGTGTTCAACTTGCAAAGAGATTACATGAACAATATAAAAATCTTTCTATCGGACTTAGTGGTTTTGCTTTTAGGTTTGCTTCTAATGAAGAAAAAGAAGAGATTTGTAATTTGTTTGTTGGGGATACGCCAGAAGAATGGGATGAATGGTTAAAAATGTCAGAATAGTTGTTCGAAGAGAACCATCTATTTTCTGTTTCATATAATAAAAATTAGATGCAACGGTTGCGTAAGGAGGTTACGGGATGAGGCTGGAACGTTTAAATTATAATAAAATAAAAATCTTTCTAACGTTCGATGATTTGTCAGAACGTGGACTCACGAAAGAAGATTTATGGAAAAATGCTCCTAAAGTACAACAACTATTTCGAGATATGATGCAAGAAGCAAATAAAGAGCTCGGTTTTGAAGCGGATGGTCCAATTGCAGTGGAAGTGTTTTCATTACAAGCACAAGGTATGGTTGTTATTGTTACAAAAGAAAATCAAGAGTTAGATACGGAAGAAGAATTTCAAGATGAATTTATTGAAATGCAAGTTACTCTTGATGAGAGTGAACATATATTATACGAATTTACTTCATTAGACGATATAATTGCTTTAGCTGGTCGTTTATATAGTCTTGGAGTTACAGGCGGAAAGCTTTATGGGTGGCAAGATCGTTTTTATTTATGGTTAGAAGAGGAAACAGCTACGTTATTGAAAGAAGATATGATTGCCATTTTAGCAGAGTTTGGTAGTTCTTCTACAATTACAATTTATCGAATGATGGAATATGGAAAAGAGCTAATGGCGAGTGACGCAATTAAACAAATCTACAAATACTTTATCGCAAAAGAAAACCTCAGCTAAGTGATATAGTTGAGGCTTTCTTTATATAAAGTATTTAAACATTATATTATATAAAAAATGTTAACTTTTTAAGTATTTCGCTTTTCTAAAAACAATAAAAAGACTATAATGATGTTGAAAACGTTTGCAAAAATAAAAAAGGTTTGCATATATTTGTTAGCGTTTTCTCTTGCATTCCTATTTTAAGAGTGTATACTAGGCAATGAAGGTTTACTAAACAAGTGAAATTACAGGGGGTTTACTTACTATGGTAGCCGAAAAGGGAGCTCAAACACAAACACAACAAAGAGAACAACATTTTGAACTGTTGAATTCGACGCAAATTGTTATTAAAGAAGCCTTAGAAAAATTGGGTTATCCAAACGAAGTATATGAATTACTTAAAGAACCAATTCGTATGATGACAGTGAAGATTCCAGTTCGTATGGATGATGGGACTGTTAAAATATTTACAGGATATCGTGCTCAGCATAATGATGCTGTTGGTCCGACAAAGGGTGGTATTCGTTTCCATCCGAATGTAACGGAAAATGAAGTAAAAGCACTTTCGATTTGGATGAGCTTAAAATGTGGTATTGTTGACCTACCATATGGTGGGGGTAAAGGTGGTATCATTTGTGATCCACGTGAAATGTCTTTCCGTGAGTTAGAAAGATTAAGCCGTGGCTACGTAAGAGCAATTAGTCAAATTGTAGGGCCAACAAAAGATATTCCGGCTCCAGACGTATTTACAAATTCACAAATTATGGCATGGATGATGGATGAATATAGCCGCATTGACGAATTTAATTCACCTGGATTTATTACAGGGAAGCCACTTGTTTTAGGTGGATCTCATGGTCGTGAAACAGCGACTGCAAAGGGTGTAACAATTTGTATTCGTGAGGCAGCGAAAAAGCGCAATATTGATATTAAAGGTGCGCGTGTTGTTGTACAAGGATTCGGAAATGCAGGTAGCTTCTTAGCGAAGTTTATGCATGATGCGGGAGCGAAGGTAATTGCGATTTCTGATGCTTACGGTGCTCTTCATGATCCAAATGGTCTAGATATTGATTATTTATTAGACCGTCGTGATAGCTTCGGTACAGTAACGAAATTGTTCAATAATACAATTTCTAATAAAGAGTTATTAGAACTAGATTGTGATATTTTAGTACCAGCTGCCATTGAAAATCAAATTACAGAAGAAAATGCAGCAAATATTAAAGCGAAAATTGTTGTAGAAGCAGCAAACGGCCCTACAACATTAGAAGCAACGAAAATTTTAACTGAACGTGGCATTTTACTTGTTCCAGACGTATTAGCAAGTGCTGGTGGCGTAACAGTTTCTTACTTTGAATGGGTACAAAACAACCAAGGTTACTATTGGACAGAAGAAGAAGTTGAGGCTCGTTTAGAAAAAGTAATGGTAAGCTCGTTTGCTTCTATTTACGAAACAGCGCAAATTCGTAAAGTGGATATGCGTTTAGCAGCTTATATGGTTGGTGTTCGTAAAATGGCAGAAGCAAGTCGCTTCAGAGGCTGGGTATAAATCGATTATTGATTATGAAAACCGCAATTTCCTTAAAGGAAGTTGCGGTTTTTTGTCGTAATTAGATTGCAAGATCAAGTAAAAGATCCATTCATTTTTCTACTTTTGTCAGTTAAAGCGATATGGAAAAGTCATGAGGGAAAGGGTGAGAAAAGTGCAAGTAGATCTAATGAAACGAGTAGTTGAATTAGAACAACGAATTATGAATTTAGAAAAGAAGTTAGAGGAAAAACAAACGTGAAAAATATCGCCTTTTCAGCTGCTAGGGGAAGCGCTTGCTTCTCTGTTGTTCGGGATATGTATTATCGGTCCAATCATCACAGGTGTATGCGCATTAGTTGTATTGCTTATGGGTTACATGAATTTGTAAAAAAAACAAAAAAGAACACTTGTTCTAACAGAACATTTGTGCTATGCTCTCCTTAGATAGAAAAACGGAAATAAAGTGAAAGTTCCACAGTGAAAAGTTTATTTGGTATTCATTGATGGAAAACATCTGCTAATTATAAAGGAGAGATTTTAATGAAAACGACTGCACAGCAACGTTTTATGATGCCAACACATGTAATGGAGCGAGTTGAAAATTTACGTAAGAAGAACGTGAAAGAGTATTCCTTCTTGCATACAGTGAATCGTTTTTTTGGTTTAGAAACGAAGCAAGATGAAATTTGGTTTTATGGTTTCTATACGGTGGCAGTAAGTGTGTTATTATTTATGGTATTTGTTTCGAATATGATGGATTTTCTGTTTTCATAATAATGTTTGCGATAGGGACACATCATCTGAATACATATAAGATTAGGAAGATTATTCTATAAGAGCGGAGATGATGTGAATGGCGAAGTTTCCTATACAGCGAAATTACATTAATTATGGAAGCTCTCGGCCGGGCATTCCACTACCGAAAGTTCGTTTTATTGTCAGTCATGACACTGGGAATCCGGGTAGTAATGCGATTGGGAATCGAGACTATTTTAACGAAGTGCAACCGAAAGCTTCAGCTCATACATTTATTGATGATACAACCATACTCGAGATTGTTCCGATCAATGAGGCAGCTTACCATGTTCGATACAATGTTCCAACAGATAATGAAATATATGGTTACAATGCTAATAGCGCAGCAATTGGTGTTGAACTTTGCTACGGTGGGAATATAAATTTTTGGGATGCATATACACGTTTTACATGGTATCATGCCTATTTGTGTCATAATTTTGGGTTGAATCCAAGGACAGATATTGTTTCACATAAAAAGCTTGATCCTACTCGTAAAATTGATCCGGAACACGTATTAAATAATCAAGGTATACCTTTTCGACAATTTTTAGCGGACGTCTATCGCATGTACGTATCGTATAGATGACAAATATATGAAAAATGAATACAATAAAGATAGGTGCCTACTGCTGAAAGTAGGTTTTTTCTTGTTTATTTGGATAGAGAGAGTAGAAGACTAGGAGTTGAGCCTTACATGCAAAAGGAAACAGTAATTATCATCGGCGGCGGACCGTGCGGATTAGCGGCAGCGATTGCGATGCAAAATGTTGGGATGAATCCACTTGTGATTGAAAAAGGGAATATTGTTAATGCAATCTATAATTATCCAACACATCAAACGTTTTTTTCCTCTAGTGAAAAACTAGAAATTGGTGGAGTAGCCTTTATTACAGAAAACCGTAAGCCTGTTCGGAATCAAGCATTAGCATATTATCGGGAAGTAGTGAAGCGGAAGCATGTACGTGTGAACGCGTTTGAACGAGTGGAAGAAGTCCGGAAAGAAGAAGATACTTTCCTTGTTCAAACGTTAAAGAGTGACGGTGAGCGAGAGAAGTACAGTGCAAAATATATTGTTATCGCAACAGGATATTATGACAATCCTAATTATATGAATATTCCTGGAGAAGAGTTAGAAAAAGTAACGCATTATTTCAAAGAGGGGCATCCTTATTTTAATCGAGATGTTATCGTTGTAGGAGGAAAGAATTCAAGTATAGACGCAGCGTTAGAGCTTGTAAAATGCGGAGCACGTGTGACGGTTTTATATCGAGGTCAAGTATATTCTCCTAGTATTAAACCGTGGATTTTACCGGAATTTGAAGCGTTAGTACGACAAGAAACGATAAAAATGGAATTCGGTGCACATGTAAAAGAAATTACAGAACATACAGTCACATATACAGTGGGTACCGAAGAATATATGGTTTCAAATGATTTTGTCTTTGCCATGACAGGTTATCATCCAGATCATAGTTTTTTAACAGAAATGGGTGTGGAAATTGATTCTGAAACAGGAAGACCACTGTATAACGAAGAAACGATGGAAACGAATGTGAAAGGAATTTTTATCGCGGGTGTAATTGCTGCTGGTAATAATGCAAATGAAATTTTTATAGAAAATGGTCGATTTCATGGGGATGCCATTGCGCAGCTCATTGCAGCTCGAGAACAGAAACATTAGTAAGAACGGGTACAAAATGAAAAACACCTCCGTCTAATTCGTAGGCTTAAGGATTAGACGGAGGTGTTTTTTTGTTACAATCAAATTTTAATGCTTAAACATAGATTGAATCTCTGTTTGTTCTTTTGTTACTTCCAGTGCAACAAGTAGCTTAATACGAGCTTTTTGAGCATTTAAACCATATGTGAAGATAATGCCCATATTTTTCAATTGTTTGCCCCCGCCTTCGTAAGAATATACATCTTGGACAATTCCGTTAAAGCAGCGAGAAACAAGAACAACTGGAATCTCTTTATCTATTAAACGTTGCAGAGCAGGAAGTGTACGCGGTGGTAAGTTTCCTTGTCCGAGTGCTTCGATAATGATTCCATCAACTGACAATTGCTCAATTGCAGCCAATAATGTTTCATCCATACCAGCATACGCTTTTAATATGACAACATTTTTTGTAATTTGTGTGACAGCATATTTTTCATGATGCACTAATGCGTGATGGAAGACAACACCACGCTTTGTTACCATCCCAATTGGTCCGTATTGTGGACTTTGGAATGTTGCTACGTTACTTGTATGTGTTTTTGTCACATTCATTGCACAGTGAATTTCATCGTTTAATACGACAAGAACGCCTTTTCCTTTTGCCTCTTCACTACTCGCAACTTTTACTGCTGACAAAAAGTTATATAAACCATCCGCTCCTAACTCATTACTTGAGCGCATTGCTCCTGTAACGACAATTGGAACATTGGCTTGTACAGTTAAGTCGAGGAAATAAGCTGTTTCTTCCAATGTGTCTGTTCCGTGTGTAATGACAATACCTTGCACGTTATCGTTTTTAACCTTCTCGTCAATCATGACTTGCAATTGCAGCATTTCATTTGGTGTCATGTGAGGAGATGGAAGGTGAAAGACATCTTCAACAATTAATTCGATATCTTCTTCTAAATTTGGAATGAATTTTAAAAGTGGATTTTGTGCGCCTGGTTGAACAACTCCAGTTTCTTTATCTTCCTCCATCGCAATTGTTCCACCTGTGTGTAAAACAAGAATTTTTTTCAATGCCTTTACTCCTCTCCAATCAATGCAAATACATTAAGAACATAACATGATTTGATCGGATTCGACAATGGAAAAGTATAAAACTTCTAAGCAATTATCACAATGAAAATAAAGTGAAACTTCCGTTAGTGGGGGACTTACTGCCCGTTAATGCGGGGGAAAGTGAGAAAGGAGAGTTTCATTCTGTCCGTCAACAGGTGTCCACTTTACAATTTTAAGGTGGAAGTTTCAGTGTCCGCTAGAGTGAAATAATAAAGAGAAGGAGTTGTATGTCTTGAAAACAATGGAGAAAATTTTAATTTGGTTACTAATTGGACAATGTCTTTGTTTGTGTATTGTCCAATTGCTTTTAACAGAGGAAAACATAGCGAAATATGTATCGAAAGTGGTCTATTATGAAGGAGTTACAAAAGGGGTTATAACAAATATTTTGGAGGTAAATCAATAGTTTTTTCATTTGCTTCTAAGAAAGAGTGTGCTACAATAGTTGAGGACTTGAAACGGGGTAAAGTGAAACGGTTATTAGTGAAAAAAGCTGATCGTTAATGGAACCAATCGGATTTTTACTTCCAGTTAATGTAAAACGAAACGATGTTGAGAAAAGCAGGGAATACCTGCTTTTCCTTCTGTTCTTATAAGTGAAAATGGGGTGTTACAATGGAAAAACGAATTTCAATCGCAATTGATGGCCCGGCAGCTGCAGGGAAAAGTACGGTTGCTAAAATTGTTGCTAAAAAATTGTCTTATGTTTATATTGATACGGGTGCAATGTATCGTACCGTAACATATGCGGCATTAGAGCAAGGCATTGATATTGAAAATGAAGAACAGTTAATGGGAATCATTAGGGATATAGACATTTCATTTCAGCAAGGTGAAAATGTACAGCTTGTCTTTTTAAACGGAAAAGATGTATCAGAAGTGATTCGCACACCAGAAGTAACAAATCGCGTATCGATTGTGGCAAGACATCGTCTTGTACGTGAAGAAATGGTACGTCGTCAGCAAGCTTTAGCCGAAAAGGGCGGCGTTGTTATGGATGGGCGTGATATTGGGACGCATGTATTGCCGAATGCGGAAGTGAAGATTTTTATGCTAGCTTCTGTTGAAGAGCGAGCTGAAAGAAGACATTTAGAAAACACACAAAAAGGATTTCCTTCTAACTTAGAACAACTAAAAGAAGAAATTGCGCGCCGTGATAAATTAGATTCTGAACGTGAAGTGTCTCCATTAAAAAAAGCTGAGGATGCAATTGAATTAGATACAACGTCTTTATCAATTGAAGAAGTAGTTCAAAAGATTATGGATATTGTATCGGTAACGTTCGCAAAATAAAGGAAGGGGGAACCCCTTCCTTTATTTTTGTTTCTGTCTGTTAATAAAGAGACAATTTTCTTGACAAATTCATCAATTTGTTAGAAGTTAGTAAAAGAGGATATTTTCTAAATATTTTACATACATGCAAATGGAAGCCATTGTTTCCATTTCGTATATACATAAAGATGCTTTGCCATTTTAGTAGGGAGGTATTTCCATGGTAGAAAAAATGAATGAAGAAGTTGTAAACACAAAGGCATTACAAGTAGGTGATATTGTTACAGGTACAGTAACTAAAGTTGAAGAAAAGCAAGTATTTGTAAATGTTGGGTACAAAACTGATGGTGTGATTCCAATTAGTGAATTGGCGAATGTTCATATTGAAAAAGCAAGCGATGTTGTAGAAGTAGAACAAACTCTTGAATTGAAAGTAATTAAATTAGAAGATGATGATTTAGTGTTGTCTAAACGTGCAGTAGATGCAGAAAAAGCATGGGAAGTATTGCAAGGGCAATTTACATCAGGTGAAGTATTTGATGTAACAATTAAAGATATTGTTAACGGGGGTCTAGTTGTTGACCTTGGTGTTCGTGGCTTTATTCCGGCTTCGCTTGTAGAGGTGCATTATGTAGAAGATTTTACTGATTATAAAGGAAAAACATTAGCAGTAAAAATTGTAGAATTAGACCGCGAGAAAAATCGTGTGATTCTTTCTCATAAGGCAGTTGTAGAGCAAGAGCTAGACAAGAAGAAAAAAGAAGCGGTTTCTTCTTTACAAGCAGGTGATGTTGTTGAGGGCACAGTTCAACGTTTAACTGACTTCGGAGCATTTGTAAATGTTGGCGGTGTAGATGGCTTAGTTCATATTTCTCAAATTTCTCACGATCGTGTAGAGCAACCATCTGATGTATTAACAGAGGGACAAACTGTAAAAGTAAAAGTGTTATCTGTTGATGCTGATACGCAGCGTATTTCTTTATCTATGAAAGCGGTGCAGCCAGGTCCATGGTCGAATGTTTCAAATCAAGTAAAAGTAGGCGATCTATTAGATGGGAAAGTAAAACGCCTTGTTACTTTCGGAGCCTTCGTTGAAATTTTTCCTGGTGTAGAAGGACTTGTTCACGTTTCACAAATCGCAAATCGTCATGTGAAAAATCCGAATGAGGTATTAAACATCGGACAAGATGTGAAAGTAAAAGTATTAGAAGTTCATTCAGAAGAAAAGCGTATTTCTTTAAGTATAAAAGAAACACTTGAAGAAAATAATGTAACAGAAGATTATAGTAAATATGAACCAACTTCTGATTCTGCAACATTCCAATTAGGTGATATTATTGGAGAACAGCTAAAAAATTTAAAGAAATAATGAGGGATGTGTGTGGTAAGAGCAAAGCGTAAATTAGAACATATTGAGTACGCTCTTTCTACTGGACAGTCTCGTACACATGGCTTTTGTGACGTTGCTTTTGTTCATCAAAGCTTACCGAATATAAGTTATGAAAGTATATCATTTCAAACAGAAATCGGCGAACTTGTTTTAAGTTCGCCGATTTTTATCAATGCGATGACTGGTGGTGGCGGAGAGCACACACTACATATAAATAAACAACTAGCCCAAGCTGCACAGCAGTATCAACTTGCGATGGCTGTCGGTTCACAAATGGCGGCGTTAAAAGACGCTAATGAAGCAGCGTCTTTTAAAATCGTGAGAAAAGTGAATCCGAATGGAATTGTTATTGCAAACTTAGGCAGTGAAGCAACAGTAGAACAAGCGAAGCGAGCTGTTGATATGATTGAAGCAAATGCATTACAAATTCATTTGAATGTCATTCAAGAATTGACAATGCCAGAAGGCGATCGCGATTTTACTGGTGCATTAAAGAGAATCGAACAAATTGTTAAGTATTCTGCTGTTCCTGTTATTGTAAAAGAAGTTGGTTTTGGTATGAGTAAAGAGGCGGCAGAGGATTTAGCAAGTATTGGGGTTTCTACTATAGATATTGGTGGATATGGCGGTACAAACTTTGCGGCGGTTGAAAATGAAAGAAGACAGCGAGTACTTTCCTATTTCAACGAGTGGGGCATTTCGACTGCTTCTTCTTTAATTGAAGTATCCTCTACACAAAACTCTCTCTCTATTATTGCGTCAGGTGGTATTCAAACGGCACTTGATGTAGCGAAAGCATTAGCGTTAGGAGCGTCAGCAGCTGCATTTGCCGGTCATTTTTTACGGATTTTGATGCAAGAAGGTATAGAGAAATTAATTGAAGAAATTGAATTACTACATACAGATTTACAATTTATTATGACGGCGCTTGGAGTACGAACAATCGCTGAGCTTAGGAAAGCACCAGTTGTTATTAAAGGTGATACATACCATTGGCTTAACCAACGCGGGATTGATACAACAAAATATAGTAGGCGTTAAATGAAATGCATTATAGGAAACTTTTTGATGGGGTTACTGTATAGTGAAACTTCCATCAGTGAGGTCTTACTGCACACGAATAGCGAGATGAAAATCAACCGAATGAATCAACCATTCGGTTGATTTTTTTTGTTTATGAAATCCATACAATGAAGAAGAAAGGAGAGAGTGATATGAAAAAGCTAATTGAAGTGAAAGAGTTAAAAAAATGTTATGGACATTATAAAGCGTTAAAGGGTATTTCATTCGATGTAAGAGAAGGAGAAATTTTATGCTTCCTTGGTCCAAATGGCGCTGGGAAAAGTACGACTATTCATATTTTGTCGACCATTTTACAGTACGACGGGGGAGAAATTTTATTTGAAGGAAAAGATGTAAAAAAACATACGCGATATGTAAAGTGCAACCTCGGTATTGTGCCGCAGGATTTAGCGATTTATGAAGATATATCAGCGGAACAAAATGTAGCTTTTTTTGCCGCTCTTTATGGTTTGAAAGGAATACAATTACAGCAATCTGTAGATGAAGCTCTGCAATTTGTTGGACTGCTGGATAAGAAAAGTGAAAAACCGAAAACTTTTTCAGGGGGAATGAAAAGAAGGCTGAATATAGCATGTGCGATTGCGCATAAACCAAATGTTATTATTATGGATGAACCGACAGTTGGTATTGATCCGCAATCTCGAAATCATATTTTACAGTCGATTCAACAATTACAAAAACAAGGATCTACGATTATTTATACAACCCATTATATGGAGGAAGTGGAAGAGATATCGACGAGAATTATCATTATGGATCATGGTGAGATTATTGCAGAAGGAACAAAAGAAGAGATCAAAAAGTATATTGCGGATGAAAAACGCTATTTCATAGAATGTGAACAGATAACGGCTGGTATAGAAGAGAGCTTTTTTAAAATTGAAGGGATGAAAGAAGTAATAATAAAAGACGGAGTAATAGAAGTTGTTGTATTAAAAGGTGTGGAAAATTTGGATAAAATTATTACGTTTCTTGTAAATGAAGGAATGAAAGTGAAAAATATTATGAGTGAAAGTGCAAGTTTAGAAACAGTGTTTTTACAGTTAACGGGAAGAAAATTAAGAGATTGAAGGTGAAAATAATGAGCTTCTTTGTGTTATATAAACGCGATGTAGTCAATATTGTCATGAATCCAGTCCTTTTACTAACGAATACAATTTCTCCAATTTTATTTATATTAATTTTTGGTTATTTAAGTAATGGGAATTATGGGGGGAATGGAATTACTTCTTATGATTATTATGGTGTTACGATTTTGATATATGGCATTTTGAATGTGTCTATGACAGCTTCTAATAGTTTTATGGAGAAAAGGTTGAAAAATAGTAATTTACGAGTTATGTATAGTCCGATTCATCTTTCTTATCTGTATTTGTCAAAAATTTTTGCTACATTTACTTTTACGTCTGTTTGTTATTTAGTTGTCATGTATGTAGCTCATATAGGCCTGCATGTAACATTTGGAGGGAGAAATGTTGGCTATGTCATTATCATTATGTTGTTGTTTAATTTTTTATCAGCGGTTATTGGAGTATTGTTTTGCTGTATGTTTAAAAGTGAAGAGGTAACGAATAAAATATTAAGTTTGTTAAATAACGCTTTAGCAATTTTAGGAGGAGTATTCTTTTCTCTTGATGGACTAGGGGATACTGTTCGGACAATATCATATATTTCACCGGTAAAGTGGGTTGTAGAATGTGTGATGAAGATAATATATGATCAAGATTTTAGCCTTTTCCTTACAACGGGCAGTGTGTTAGTTTTGTTAACTTGTTTTGGCTTAGTTGGCTGTAAATTTCTATTTAAGGTGGAGGATTATGTATGAACGAGATTTTAATTGTTTTTCGTCATAATATCCGGCAGGCTATTAGTAAAAAGAATTATCTGCTTTTAACAATTTTTCTTACGTTTATTTCTATATCGCTTGCCATATTTTTTACTTCCAAATTTGAAATGAAAGGGAATATTGCGTATGTAACAAAAGAAGGCAAGAGTGATATACATGTAGAAGGATTTACTATTAAAAATACGAATGAGATGCCAAGGATGTCTGAATTTGTAATGAAAAAATATGATGCGGCAGTGATTCCAAAAGACAATGGAGAAATAGAAGTAAGGACGATTAAAGAGCATGATTTTAAAGAAAAAGTGGAGATAGCATTTCAACAAAAAAGTAACGGTTCTCTTCAGCCAGGTGGAGTGAGGAAAATAGGTACGAATATTTTGGGCTATCTCTGTATGTTTGTATTACTAGAGAGTATCATGTTTATGAGTTTTTTTACAGAAGATAAAGAAAATCATACATTTACACGTACTGTATCTTCACCTATACGTATTAGTAACTATTTATTTGCACATTTTCTTTTTACATTCCTTATTGTATATATTCCAACATTTATTATATTAATCGTCGAGAAGATAGTGTTTCAGGTAGATATAGGATTCAGTTATTTAGAATATAGTTATTTATTGGCTATCCTTGTTATGATCGCAACATCTTTTGCGTTATTTATGAGTACGATTATAGAAACTACTGACAATACAATGATGTTATCTTCTTCCATTATTGTTTTTACTTCTATTCTGTCAGGGTCCTTCTTTGCTTTTAAACAAAATGATGGGATAGTTGATTGGTTTGTGAGTATTTTGCCGCAAAAACAGTATCTTTCGATTATTGACGGTTTTGAAAATGGTTATAATATAGCACGGTATGGAGGCGCAATTACGTATATAAGTTTTATTATCTTGTTATTCATTATGCTCAGTATCATCATTTGTAAAAAAAGAGTACAGGAAGGTCGATATTGATATTTACTGTGTTAACCATATAAAATGGAAATAAAATGTATAAAACAAATGACAAGGTGATGAAATGAAGAGAGAAGTTCAAATCATTTCTACAAAATTAATGACTCCAACGCCGAGGAAAAATTATGTACGTAGAGAAAATTTATTAAAAAAATTAGAAACATTGTACGATTATAAACTTGTAGTTGTGAAAGGATCAGCTGGTAGTGGAAAAACGACTATATGCTCTTCTTTTGTAAAAGAAAACCAAGGATTTTCAATTGCGTGGATTACACTAGATAAAGAGAATAATAATGTATTTTCTTTTTGGTACTATATGTTAGAAAGTATGCGTGTATATATTGAGGAAATAGAAGAGGTTTTTTCTTTATTTCAGATGATTATGCATAAAGATGATATGAAACGTATTATTGTAGCTTTAATTAACTTATTAAGTACAAAAGATGATATTACGATTATTATTGATGATTTTCATTATATAACGGATGTTGATGTTAATAAGACAATGGAATATTTTTTAAAGCATTCCTCAGAAAATGTTCGCATTGTCTTATTAACGAGGGAAGAACCTAAATTTTATATAGGTGATTTTCTCATTTCAGGAAGATTATTGG